>CALQBJ020000006.1 GCA_943328785.2 Bifidobacterium breve | reverse complement strand
GCGAGGAAGTAGCCGCGTGTCCCTAAACTACCTCGCCACACGGTTCCAGTGCACCTGGCCGTGGCAGATCATGGTCATGCTGTGCGACGGCCGCTTCGTCTGCGGCTGCGCCGACCCCTACGGCAAGCGCGTGCTGGGAGATGCCCGCACCGGGTCCGTTCGCGACGTGTGGACCGGACCGGTGATCACGGCGCTACGCGCCGACCTGAATGACGGCGGCTCGAAGTTCTGCGGCGACTGCGCCCTGAAGTTGCCGCTCAAGAAGGACCAGGTGCCCGTCGTGCGCCCGGTGGACGCCGGTCCGTATCCCAACCGGCTGTACATCGAGTGCACGGCCGCCTGCAACATCTCGTGCGCCCAGGCCTGCTGCGCGCCGGAAACCGGCATCACCCGCACGCGCCAGGCCGGCATGCTCGACTTCGAGCTGTTCAAGCGCGTGCTCGACGACGCCGGTCCGTCGCTCGGCCGCATCGACTTCTTCAACTACGGCGAGGCGTTCCTGCACAAGCGGGCCGTCGAGATGTGCGAGTACATCAAGGCGAACTTCCCGCACATCTACCTCTACACCAGCACCAACGGACTCGCGCTGTCCGAGGAGCAGGCACGGCGGCTGGTTCACTCCGGCATCGATGAAGTGACGTTCTCGATCGACGGCGCGACACAGGCGAGCTACGAGCAGTACCGCCAGCGCGGCAAGCTGGACGTGGCGATGCGCAACCTCAGGGCGATGGCCGACGAGAAGCGCAAGGCCGGACGTGATCTGCCGTACCTGAACTGGCGCTACATCCTCTTCAAGTGGAACGATAGCGACGAGGAGATGGCGCAGGCCCGGCAACTAGCCCAGGAGATTGGCGTCGACCGCCTGTGCTGGGAGATCACCGATCACCCGGAAGACGCGTACTCACGCCGGTTCGTGCCGGGCACGCCCGAGTACGAGACGATCCGCCGCGAGACCTGGGACGACAGCAATCTTGGCAACGCCATCCCCGGCGCTACACCGCGTGCACTCATCGAGGTGAAGTCGCTCTTCGGCCTGCCGCTCATCGGTGCGCGGAAGCGTCCGCTGACCGTGCGCGCTCGCGTCCGCAACTTGAGCCAGCGCGCCTTCCCGAACGATGGCGCGCAGGGGCGCCGGTTGGTCCGCCTCGGTGCACAGCTCTGCCGTCAGGACGGCTCCCTGATCAACCTCGACTTCGCCCGCGCTGACCTGCCGCGCCCACTCGAAGGCGGTGGTGTCACCGAACTCGATGTCAGGCTCAAGGAACTGCCGGACCCAGGGCGGTATCTGCTGAAGTTCGATCTGGTGAGTGAAGGCGTGGAGTGGTTCGAGAAGTGCGGGTCGGCCACAACGGCGCAGCCGTTGTGGGTGCTCTGAGCATCGGCTGACCGGTCGGGAGAATCCGGCCGGCGTCGATGCGCCTAGTTGGCGAGGCTGGGAACGGCGGCGGTGACAGCGTCCGACGCCGGGACGCTCGCGTCCATCAGGCTGTCCACGAGCTGCCAGCAGTCGGTCTCTTCCAGAATCTTCGCGGCGAACTCGGTGTGCAGCGCATGGCCCGCGCGATGCGCGACCAGGTGGCCAACCACCGGATATCCCACCAGCGCCAGATCGCCGATGGCGTCAAGAATCTTGTGCCGCACGAACTCGTCCTCGAACCGCAGCGCGTTGTTCAGCACGCCGGTTTCACCGAGCACGATCGCGTTGTCGAGTGACCCGCCCAGGGCCAGTCCGTTCTGCCGCAGCATCTCCACGTCCTTCAGGAACGTGAAGGTGCGGGCCGGCGCAATCTCCTCGATGAAGCTTTCCTCGGTGATGCGCAGCGTGCGCGCCTGATGGCGCAGCAGCGGATGGTCGAAGCTGATGCTGTAGGTGACGTCGAAGTGGTCGGACGGATAGAGCGCGATCCGTTTGTCGCCGCGTGACAGGGCGATGGGGCGGACGATCTTCAGGTACTTCCGCGCCGCCGCCTGCGGCTTGATGCCCGCTTCCTGAATGAGGTACACGAACGGGGCCGCGCTGCCGTCCATGATTGGCACTTCAGGAGAGTTGAGCTCGATGAGCACGTTGTCGATGCGCATGCTGACCAGGGCCGCCAGCAGATGCTCCACCGTCTCGACCGAGACCGCATTGCGCGACAGCGCCGTCGCGAGCTGGATGCCGCCCAGGTGCTGCACGTTGGCGGGCACCTCGTGGTCGCCCAGGTCGGTCCGCCGGAAGCGAATGCCGAAGTCGACCGGGGCCGGCTTCAGCGACAGCTGAACCTTGTTGCCGGAATGCAGGCCAATTCCTACGCAGGAAATGGCACGACGGAGGGTGCGCTGTGTGTCCATGGGTCTCTCAGCGAGCGGCGACATGCACAGACCCCTTGAGCAAACGCGATGCCTGACGCGCGGTCACGCGACAGGCCTGGTCATCGTGTGAATCATCGAATGTTTATCAGCACTTTCGCCGTGATGTTCGCCTTCTGCCAACATCACACTGTGGTCCATCGACCACAGCATCAGGCGCGCAAAGCGTGGCAATCCTACCACACGGCTCAGCCGGCCTGACTGCGCAGCGGCTGCCCGGCCTGCGCTGAGAGCAGCTCTGCGAGGTATCGGCCCGTGGCCGAAGCCTCGTGCTTCGCGACCGCCTCCGGAGCCCCCTCCGCGATGATGCGCCCGCCGCCGGAGCCCCCCTCCGGTCCCAGGTCGATGACGTGGTCAGCGGTGCGGATGACGTCGAGGTTGTGCTCGATGACCACCACCGTGTTCCCCTGATCGACCAGCCGGCTGAGGACGTCCAGCAGCTTCTTGGTGTCTTCGAAGTGCAGGCCGGTGGTTGGCTCGTCGAGGATGTAGAGCGTGCTGCCGGTGCCGCGGCGCGACAGTTCCTTCGACAGCTTCACCCGCTGCGCCTCGCCGCCCGACAGGGTCGTGGCCGACTGGCCAAGCGCGACATAGCCGAGGCCGACCGCCTGGAGCGTGCGCAGCTTGACGGCGATGGCCGGGAAGTTCTCGAGCAGCGGGAGCGCCTGATCGACCGTCAGCTCCAGCACGTCGGCGATCGACATGCCGCGATAGGTGATGTCGAGTGTCTCGCGGTTGTAGCGCCGTCCCTTGCACTGTTCGCACGTCACATAGACGTTCGGCAGGAAGTGCATTTCGATGGCCATGACGCCGTCGCCCTGGCACCCCTCGCACCGGCCGCCCTTCACGTTGAACGAGAAGCGCCCCGGCTTGAAGCCGCGCTGCTTGGCCTCGGGCATCATCGCGAACAGGTCGCGGATGAACGTGAACAGCCCGGTGTAGGTGGCGGGGTTCGAGCGCGGCGTTCGTCCGATCGGCGACTGGTCGATCTCGATGACCTTGTCGACCAGTGCTATCCCCTCGATGCGGTCGTGCGCGCCAGGCTCGTCGGCCGCACGGTAGATGGTCCGCGCGAGTGAGCGATAGAGGATGTCGTTGACGAGTGTCGACTTGCCCGAGCCGCTGACGCCGGTGACCGCGGTGAACACGCCCAGCGGAAACCGCACGTCGATGTTCTTGAGGTTGTTCTCGCGCGCCCCGCGGATGACAATCTCGCCACGGGGCGTCCGGCGCGACGCTGGCGTCGGAATCGACCGTGCCCCGGTCAGGTACGCGCCCGTGATCGAGGTCGGGTCCTCCATCAACGCCGCAGCGGTCCCCTGGAAAATCACCTGCCCGCCGTGCTCACCAGCGCCGGGCCCAAGGTCGATCACCCAGTCGGCGCTGCGGATGGTCTCCTCGTCGTGTTCGACGACGATCACGGTGTTGCCGAGGTCGCGCAGTCGCGCCAGCGTGTTCAGCAGCTTGCGGTTGTCACGCTGGTGCAGACCGATCGACGGCTCGTCGAGCACGTAGAGCACACCCGTGAGGTTCGCGCCGATCTGCGTCGCGAGGCGGATGCGCTGCCCTTCGCCGCCCGACAACGTGGCGGCGCTGCGTCCGAGGGTGAGATAGCCGACGCCGACGTCGTGCAGGAACCGCACACGGTCCTGGATCTCGCGCAGGATCCGCTCGGCGATGATCGCCTCACGGTCGGTGAGCCGCAGCGTCTCGAACGCGATGAGTGCGTCGGAGATCGATAGCTCAACATAGTCCGCGATGTTGTGCCCCTTCACCCGCACCCCGAGGCTCTCCGGCCGCAGCCGCCGGCCGCCGCAGGTGATGCAGGGCCGCATCGCGCGGTACGGTTCGAGCTCCACCTGTTCCGCCCAGGTGCCGTCCTCGTAGCGGCGGCGCAGGTTCGGCAGCAGCCCTTCGAACTTCACCGGCGCGCCCTTCGGCGTGCCCGACATCATGAGGTCGCGCAGCTTCTTCGGCAGCTTGCCGAACGGCAGCGACAGGTCGATCCCGAAGTCCTTGTGCAGCGACTGCAGGGCCTCGCGCACCAGCTTCCGGTCGCCCTTGGCCCACGGCAGGATCGCGCCGTCGGCCAGCGCCACCGATTCGTCCGGCACCAGGCGGTGCGGGTCGAAGTCGATGTTCGCGCCGAGCCCCTGGCAGTCCGGGCACGCGCCGTGCGGCGAGTTGAACGAGAAGGCGCGCGGCGTCATCTCGGGCACGCTGATGCCGCAATCGACGCAGGCCAGCCGGCGGGAGAACAGCCGGTCGCCCTGCTCGAACGCGTTGATGACGACGACGTCCTCGGCGAGTTTCAGGGCGGTCTCAACCGACTCGGTCAGCCGCCGCTCCACGCCGCCGCGCACGATGAGGCGATCCACGACCACCTCGATCGTGTGGTTGCGCCGCCGGTCAAGCGCGATGTCGTCCTCGAGCGCCCTGAACTGGCCGTCGATGCGCGCCTTGGTGAAGCCACGCCCGCGCAGGTGCGCCAGCTCCTTCTTGAACTCCCCCTTGCGGCCGCGGACGATCGGCGCCAGCACGTTGATACGGGAGTCCTGCGGGTAGAGCATCACCATGTCGACGATGCGCTCGAGCGACTGGCTGGAGATTTCCTTGCCGCAGTTCGGGCAGTGCGGGACGCCGATGCTCGCGAAGAGCAGACGCAGGTAGTCGTAGATTTCCGTGACGGTCCCGACGGTCGAGCGCGGGTTCGAGCCGGTGGTCTTCTGTTCGATCGAGATGGCGGGAGAGAGGCCGTCGATCAGGTCGACGTCTGGCTTCTCCATCTGCTCGAGAAACTGGCGGGCATACGCGGACAGCGACTCGACGTAGCGTCGCTGCCCTTCGGCGTAGATGGTGTCGAACGCGAGCGACGACTTGCCCGAACCCGAGATGCCGGTGATGACCACCAGCTTGTGCCTCGGCAGGTCGACGTCGACGTTCTTCAGGTTATGGACACGCGCGCCGCGAACCGCGATCCAGTCGTGCGCCATGCTGCCTCTGCCGGGAAAATGCGGGATTGCCGAAACCCTGATTCTACACCCGCGGCCGCGGCAGCAGCCCGTGCGTCAGCTCAGCCTGCGGTACGGTTCTCCGCTCGCAGACGGCTGTGCCGATAGCCGTAGCCGATGTAGATGGCGAGGCCGATCACCAGCCAGATGCCGAAGCGTTCCCACGCATGCGTCGGCAGCCCGAACATGATGTAGACGCAGGCGGCGGCGCCGGCCAGCGACACGAACGGCAGGAACGGCACGCGGAACGGACGCACGCGGTCGGGTTCGGTCCTCCGGAGGACGTAGACACCGACACAGACGATGGCAAAAGCCGACAGGGTGCCGATGTTCGTGAGGTCGTAGATCTCGTTCTCGTCCAGCACGAGCGCAGCAACCGCCACCGCAATGCCGGTGACGACGGTCGTGATGTGCGGGGTGCGATACTTCGGGTGGATCCTGGATGCCCAGGCCGGAAGCAGACCGTCGCGCGCCATCGAGAAGAAGATGCGCGGCTGACCGTACTGGAACACCAGCAGCACCGCCGTGAGCGACACGACGGCGCCGAGGGAGACGAACCAGCCGGCGGTGGCGAGTCCGGCCAGTTGCAGCGCCTGCGCGAGCGGGTCGGCCGCCTTCAGCTGCTGATACGGTACGAGGCCCGTCGCGACGAGGCCGACCACAACATAGATGAGCGTGCAGATGGCCAGCCCGGCGAGGATACCGATCGGCATGTTGCGCTGCGGGTTCTTCGTTTCTTCAGCCGCCGTCGAGATGGCGTCGAAGCCGATGTAGGCAAAGAAGACGATCGCCGCGCCTTGATGGATGCCGCGCCAGCCGTTCGGTGCGAACGGGACGAAGTTGGCGGTGTCGATGTGCACAGCGCCCACGGCGACGAACACGCCGAGCACAATCAGCTTCACCACCACCATGATGTTGTTGACGCGGACACTCTCCTGCACGCCGATGTAGAGCAGCCACGTGACCAGTATCACGATCGCAAACGCCGGCACGTTCAGCAGAATCGGAATGCCGGCCACATGCGGCGAGGTCTGCAGCAGCGCGTGGACGGCAGGGTCGGAGCTGAGGAGCGCCGTGCGGTAGCCGTGCGTCAGGAAGTCGGGCAGGTGGACGCCGACGCCGGTGAGCAGCGAATTGAAATAGCCGCTCCACGCAATCGCGACCGCGATGTTGCCGACCGCATATTCGAGGATCAGGTCCCAGCCGATGATCCAGGCAACCAACTCGCCGAGCGTCGCGTACGAGTAGGCATAGGCACTGCCCGCCTGCGGAATCATCGCGGCCAGTTCGGCGTAACACAGCGCCGCGAGGCCGCAGACCAGTCCGAGCAGGATGAAGGAGAGGACGAGTGCCGGACCCGCACCGTAGCGGACGATCTCACCGGTCGGCAGCGTCTCGCCCGCCGCCGCCGTGCCGATCGAGGAGAAGATACCGGCGCCAATGACAGCGCCAATCGCCAGCATCACGAGGTCGCCGGCGCCCATCACGCGTTTCAGGCCGGAGTGCCCTTCCGTTTCTGGCACAAGGGCGGCGATCGGCTTGCGCTGCAGCAACTGCGACATAGCAGGGCCGGATTGTCTCTAAAGGGTGTGGGCGTGCAGTGGCGACGCGAATCGATAGGCGGTATCGGACGAACACAGCACGAAGTCGCCCGAGGGATCGAACGCGACGCCCACCAACTTCGGTCCGCTGACCAGCAGTTCGGGCGCGCCAGCGGCCGGCACACGATACAGACCGCTGACGCCCGCCAGTGCTTCCACGACGTGGAGCGTTCCGTCCGGAGCGAAGGCGAGCCCCTGCGGCCGGCCGAACCCAGCGTGGAAGACCGACACCTCGCCCGTGAAGGAAACGCGGTAGATGACGTCGCTGGCCGACAGTGTCGGAGCGGCGACGTAGAGGCCGTCGGGACCAAGCGCCAGGTGAAATGCCGCGATGCTGGCCGGCACGGTGGCCAGCCTCCGGGCGATGCCGTTGCGCGCCACCGCGAATACGGTGCCGGAGCGATCGCCGACGAACAGGGTGCCGTCCGGCGCGAACGCCAGCCCACAGGCAATGCCCAGGTCCGACGCGAACACCTCCGCATTCCCATCGTCAGTCAGGCGATAGACCGCGCCCTCGAACCGGCTCGACACGTAGAGCGTCCCATCAGGCGAGAACGCCATGCTGGTGGGATTGGTCACGGCCGACGAGAAGCTCTCGCGCGTGCCAGTTGGCGTCACCTTGAAGATGGAGATCGGGACCTGCTGCCCGCGGCTGCCGCTGTAGGTGACGAACAGATTCCCGAACGCGTCGAACGCCGGGTTGTCCACCTGGTGAAGGCCGGCCGCCATCGGCACACCGACCTCGACCATGCAGGCGCCGTCGGCGCCGTCCACGCGCACCGGCAGCGGGCCGGCCTCGGTGTTCGGCACGATGAGGCCGAGTTCGTCGTGCGCGGCAAAGACCACGCGCGCCGCGGCGGTCCCAATGTGAACGGCTGGCAGCGTCGGGCCCACGGCGAAGTGCGAGCCGTGGAGGTTGATGCGTCCGCCCGCGATGGCGTGTGACGGCGTGATTGAGGAGATTCTGGGGCTAGGCATCGCGTGGGAGAACCGACGATGCCGGTGCGGCGCTACGCACTAGGTGTCGTCCAGTTCGGCATTCCAATAAAGGTAATCGCGCCAACTGTCTGGCGCGTTGCGCAGACCTACTCTAATCCGGATGGCTGGGGTGGAGTCCGGCCGCTTTGGTACGCGCAGCAACTGCATGCCGGCCTGCGCCGGCGTGCGGCCGCCCTTGCTCCGGTTGCACTGCACGCAGCACGAGACGATGTTCTCCCAATCCTTGCGGCCGCCTTGCGCGATCGGCACGACGTGATCGAAGGTGAGTTCGATGGTCGGGAAGAGTTCGCCGCAGTACTGGCAGCGATGATCGTCGCGCGCGTAGATGTTGGCGCGAGAGAACGGTACGTAGTCGAACCGGCGCTTCACCGTGATGTAGCGCAGCAAGCGGATCACCGAGGGCAGCTTGAAGCTGATGGACACACCCCTGATCTCTCTGTCGTACACAGAGATAACCTCGACCTTCTGCTGGCACCAGAGCGTTACCGCCTTCTGCCAGTCGACGATCTTGAGGGGTTCATACGACGCGTTCAGGAGAAGCGTCTGTTCCATAACCGCTTCGTCTCGACTCCGCCTTCCTCGTGGCCCGATCTCGTAGAAGAATTCTGCCCGACCGATATCGTGGTGTCAAGGCTGTGACGCCTGTAAACACATTCCATTGCAGGCATTTAGCGGCTGTACGCGCCAGCGGGCTTCCCGGTACAATCGCCAGGATGTCAGGCCGCAGTCAGGAAGCCACTGCCCTTCTTGGGGCGATCGCTCTGTGCGTATTGGCGACGGCGTGCGCGTCAGGCGGGGTGGCGCCGCGCCCCTTCCCGATGCCGGGCTCATCCAAGGTGCCGGCCGCGGCGCCTCCGGTGGCGCCCGGGGCCGCAGCGCCTCGCCAGGCCGACGCGCCAGACGTCGCGGCAACGCCGATGGCTGCCGACCGTGTGGTGCGCGCCGCCCTCGAACTCCGCGGCACGCCCTACAGAAACGGCGGGTCGGACCCGCGCGGGTTCGACTGCAGCGGGTTCACGCAGTACGTCTTCAACCATGCTGGCACCGCGCTCCCTCGCGAGACACGCGAACAGTTCCGGCTCGGCACCATCGTACCCGCAGGTCAGCAGCGCCCCGGCGACCTCATCTTCTTCTCGACGACGGCGCCTGGCGCGTCGCATGTGGGGATTGCACTCGGCGGGGACGCGTTCATCCATGCACCAAGCTCACGCGGTGTGGTGCGGGTGGAGTCGCTGACGCTGCCCTACTGGTCGCAGCGACTCCTGGGCATTCGCCGGGTCGAGACCGACTAGGCGGCGCGCTCCGCGCGGAGCGTTGGCCAGCGGCGGGAGGTGTCGAGCATGAACTGCCGAACGTGCAGGTCCGCTTCCGTGTAGTGCGCACGCACTCGGCGCGTCTTCCACGGGTCGACGTCAATCGCAGCAAGAGAGGCGTCGCTGGGAGGTTGCTCCGGCAACCGCTCGATGTAGCGCTGCGGATACGACGGAAAACTCCGGAAGCTTGTCGCTGTCACACCGGCGTGCGCGGCGGTCAACGTCGCGAAATCGTGTTGGAGGAAGTCGTAGGCGGATGGCTCCGGGCGCGTGTCAAGGTACGCCGTCACCATGTCTGCCACCCGCTCGAAGAAGGCGGGCCCGTGACAGTGCGCGGCGTAGGTGCCGTCGGACCGCTCGACGCGGCGGATGCCGTTCTGCTCTGGATCGATGTGATAGAGCTCGTGCACGACCGTGTCGAGCTTGGCGACCCACGCGTCGCTGGACCGCCTGTAGAAGCGTTCCTTCCTCGAGCAATCCAGCGACTAGTCGCAGAAGCGCGGCAGCGCGAACGAGATCAGGTAGTTCATGCGCCGCCCGTTGATCGACACGATGGGCGATTTCGTGACGAACCAATCGGAGCGCCTCGTGATCTGTCCGCTGATGCGGTCACGCCAGAAGTAGTACCCGGGTTCGCTGGCTGGAAGACGAAGGGAGTGGCAGGTGGCGAAGGCGCCGTCGGTGCGCAGCCGGCCGAAGCGCGCGAACAGCAGCACGGCGTCCATGTCGATGAACGACAGAGCCGGCACACGCGACACGATGTCCCGCATGAGTAACGTCAGCCGGTCGGTGTAGTTGATCATGGGCGCGCCCGGACTTCCACGGTAGCGACCGTTCCTGACAGCGTCAAGCTGAGCAAGGCTCGCGTTGGGCCTACTTCTGCTCGTCCCGACGCTCGTCTTCGGCGAGATCGTCAGCTGAGGCACGCGCCACTGGCGGCGTCACCTCACCCATACGACCAAGGATGATCTGCTGCCGGCGGTTGAGCCGGCGAGTCGGCTTCAGTGGGTTCATCACGCGCGGGTTGATGATCGCGCCGGCCATGAGTGCGGCTTCGCTTCGACCAAGGGCTGCGGCCGACTTATGGAAGTACGCCTGCGCCGCGGCGTCGGCGCCGTAGATGCCGTCGCCCCACTCGATGACGTTGAGATAGAGCTCGAAGATCCGCTGCTTGGAGAGCTCGGCTTCGAGCCGCCTCGCGATGATCAGCTCGCGGAACTTCCGCAGCGGATTCTTCGAGGGCGAGAGATAGAGGTTCTTCGCCAGTTGCTGCGTGATGGTGCTGGCGCCGCGCGTCAACTGCCCGCGCGCCCAGTCGACTTCGACCGACTTCTGCAGTTCGTCGTAGTCGACGCCGTCGTGCTGCCAGAACGCCGCATCCTCGGCAACCAGCACCGCTCGCGTGAGCGCCGGCGAGATCCGGCGATAGGCGATCCACGTCTGCACCTGCTTCGGCGTCTTGCCGTCGGCGCGCGCCTCACGGGCCCGCAGTTCGGTGAACGCGGTGGACGTTGGGTTCTCGGTGGCGAGCACACGCACGTCGGGCAGCGTCAGGTACGCGTACCCCACGCAGCCGAAGACGATCGCCGCTGCGCCGAGCGCCCAGCGCCCGAGCCGCCTGCTCATTCCGCCACCTGTGGACGTGAGCCGGTCTCACCGACGACGCGTCTCTCCCTGTGCGCCAGCGCCGCCTGGAGCGCGGCCACCAGCAGCAGGACGAGGCGAGGCGAGGAGCTTGCGCCCATCAGGCCGACACGCCACACCTTGCCGGCCAGCGGCCCGAGTCCGGCGCCGATCTCCATGTTGAAGGTGTCGAGCAGGTGCTTGCGCACCGCAGCTTCGTCGACGCCGTCCGGGACGCGCACGGCGTTCAGGGTCCACAGACGCTCACCTTCCGGCGGCAGCACCGACAGCCCGAGCGGCTGCAGCGCGTCGACCAGCGCGAGATGGTTCTGCTGATGGCGTGCCCACCGCGCCTCGAGCCCCTCTTCCTCGACAATCGCCAGCGCTTCATCGAGGGCGTAGACCAGGGTGGACGACATGGTGTGGTGGTACTTGCGGCGCACCCAGTAGTCTTCGAGCAGTTGCAGGTCGAAGTAGAAGCTGCGGCACTTTACGCGGCGCTGGAGCGCGCGCGGCCCGAAGACGACCGGCGCCAGGCCCGACGGCGCCCCGAGGCACTTCTGCGTGCAGCTGTAGCAGGCGTCGATGCCCCACGCGCCAATCTCGAGCGGGTGCCCGCCGAGTGAGGTCACCGCATCAACCAGCACCAGCGCGTCGTGCTCGCGGGCGACAGCCGCGAGCTCACGCACGGGATTGAGCGCACCGGTCGAGGTTTCGGCGTGCACCATCGCGACGATGTCGGCCGGGCCGGCGGCAAGTGCCGTCCGCAGGGCAGCCGGGTCGCAGGCACGTCCCCACGCCACATCGAGGCGCGTGACGTGGGCACCGTAGCGCTCGCACATTTGCGCGAGGCGGTCGCCGAAGTAGCCCGACACGATCACCAGCACCCGCTTGCCCGGTTCGACCAGGTTCGCCACCGTCGCTTCCATGCCGGCGGTGCCGGTGCCCGACACGGCGAAGGCGAACGACCCTTCCGGCGCGCGGAACACACGCATCAACCTCGCCCGCACATCGTCGAGCAGCGCCAGCATGAGCGGGTCGAGGTGGCTGAGCGTGGGGGCCGCCATGGCGCGCATGACGCGCGGAGCGGTGAGGCTCGGGCCGGGGCCGAGCAGGATGCGGTCGACGTCGGGCAACAGGCTCATGCGAATACGTCCTCGAACGCGTGAAGGGCCGCGTGTAGGGCGTCGACGGCCGAGTTAGGAGCGGGCGCCAGCGGCAGGCGTGGATATCCGGCGTCGATGCCCAAGAGCAGCAGCGCCGCCTGGTGCTTGCCGTCGCGCATCAGTTCGAACAGGCGGACCCACGCCTCTGGTAGCAAACCACCGAGCGCGACGATTGCGCCCGACACGCCGGCCGACCACGCGGCCTGCAGCGTCGAGGCCGAACCGGCGAGGACCGTGAATCCTGGCGGCGCCACGGCGACGAGGTCGGCGATCTGGGCGATCTGGGCGAACTCGCTGCCCGACTCCTTGATGCCGACGATCTTGGGGTGGGCGGCGAGGCGACCGACCGTCTCTGGCAGAAGGTTGACCCCGGTGGCCGCGGTGAAGTTGTACAGCAGCACGGGAACGGGGGAGGCGTCGGCGATGGCCAGGTAATGGCGTTCGAACGCGGCCGGCGTCATCTGCGACTTGAAGAAGCAGGGCGTGCGCACCAGCACGGCGTCGGCACCAAGCTCCGCGGCGCGGACAGCGGCGGCAATGGCTTCGCGGGTCGACTCGCGGGCGGTTCCGGCCAGCAGCGTCCGGCCGGCAGGCACGCCCGCCCGCGTCTCGGCGATCACCGTGTCGGCCTCACGTTCGTTCAACAGGCCGGCGTCGCCGTTGGTACCGAGGACCACGAAGCCGGTGAGCGGACTAACCACCCAGCGCGGGAGGGCCGCGCGGAGTTGTGTGACATCGAGTGCGCCCGACTCGTCGAACGGAGTCGGCAGCGGGGCAAGCACGCCGGTCAGTCGCATGGCCACATTGTATGACCGACCCGCAGGCGGCTCGAATGACTGCGGCGCAAGTGCGGACGGGCGCGGTTCGCGGTGACTGCCACGCGTCGAACTCCGATGCGAGGCCAAGAACAGGCCCTGCGGCCAACCGATTGGCCAGACAAAAACCTCGCCACAAATCGGCCTGCAAGCGTTTTTCCGTGCAAAGTAGCAGAAACAGCGACGCCCGTGCGGGCACGGCCAAGCGCTTGTCCGACACGCACCAACACCCGCCGCTGCGCCCGTCCCAGGCCTCACCAGCTAACGCGCTGATAACACGCGGCTTAGCTGCGATTCAGCGCCGCCACGTCGCCGTGGCACCGCCCGTGCGTTTGTATACCGTGTCGGAAATTTCTCGCGCGCTGCTTTTCTGGCGTTCTGGTTATCGGTCGAACCCAGGCGAACGAACAGCGCGGAGACATGGGACCCCGACGTCGCGTAACGCATTTCGTGAGTTCACTGGAGCATTCGATGGCTAGCTTTCGATTCGTCAGGCGTTCTGCCCTGGCCTTGACGCTCGCGTCTACGACCTGGCTCTGCGCACCGGCCGAGGCCGCGCACCGGGCGCGGCTTGGCGCGGATCTGGAGCGGACGCTGGCCGCGGGTTCCCAGTCGATCGATGTGATCGTGCATGGCAACCGCACCGAGGTCGACGCGCTCGCGCGCCGTTACAGCCTGCGGGTGCGCCGCTACTTGAAATCGGGCGCCGTGCTCGACGTGAACGCCGGCCAACTGGACGCGCTGTCGCAGGACGTATCGGTCGACCACCTGTCCGCCGACGTCGCGGTGCGGTCATCCAGCCTCGTCACCGAGAGCATCGGCGCTGACCAGGTCTGGGCTGGTGTGGCGAACGTCAGGCCGCTGTCCGGTGCGGGCATTGGCGTCGCCCTGATCGATTCGGGCATCGACCGGCGTCACGCCGCCCTCGCCAACCGTGTCGTCTACACGAAGGACTTCACTGGGGGCGACGGCTCCGATGCCTACGGTCACGGCACCCACGTGGGCGCGTTGATTGCCGGCGGCGCGGGCACCGGGGCGGACACCGCCGACTACCGCGGTGTGGCACCGGCGGCGCGGCTGATCAATCTTCGCGTGCTGAACGCGCAGGGTGCGGGGCGGGCGAGCGACGTAGTCGACGCCATTGACTGGGCCATCGAGCACCGCGCCGCGTTCAACATCCGCATCATCAACCTGTCGCTCGGCGCACCGGTGGTGCAGTCGTACAAGGACGACCCGCTGTGCGAAGCCGTGGAGCGCGCGGTCTCGGCGGGGCTGGTGGTGGTGGCGGCGGCCGGCAACTACGGCGTGACGCCGGAGGGTGCGCTGGTGTTCGGCAGCGTGACGTCGCCCGGTAACGACCCGGCGGCGCTGACGGTTGGTGCTGTCGACATGCACGCCACCGCGAAGCGGTCTGACGACACCGTGGCGAAGTACAGCTCGAAGGGGCCGACGCTGTTCGACCTGGTGATCAAGCCGGACCTGGTGGCGCCGGGCAGCCGGCTGGTGTCGGCCGAGGCGGCGGGTTCCTACCTGGCGACGCAGTATCCGGAGCGGCACGTGGCCGGCGCGGGCGCGGACGCCTACATGGCGCTGTCTGGCACGAGCATGGCGGCGGGGGTGACGAGTGGTGCGGTGGCGCTGCTGCTGGATGAGAAACCGCGGCTGACGCCTTCGGCCGTTAAGGTGGCTCTCCAGCTCACGAGTTCGCCGATCCACGGCGAAGGGCTTGTGACCGCGGGCGCGGGGGCGCTCAACAGCGTCGCTGCGGCTCGATTCGCAGCGATGCCGAAGGACGCGTTCAGCGAGAACGTCGTTGCGGGAGAGGCGACCCGAGCGAGCGGCATCGCCTTTCTAAACCCAGCGGGTCGCAGGCGGCAGTCAATTGCTTCGAGCAGCACCATCATCTGGGGCAACGCGGCACTACGTGGCAACACCATCATCTGGGGTTCGGCTGACACCATCATCTGGGGCAGCACAATCGTTTGGGGATCCAGCGCAGACACGATCATCTGGGGCAACACCATCATCTGGGGCGCCGCGGCAGAGACCATCATTTGGGGTTCGGCTGACACCATCATCTGGGGCAGCACCATCGCTTGGGGGACTGGGGCCGACACCATTATCTGGGGTAGCAACGTCGTGGGCAACACCATCGTTTGGGGCGGTTCCGTCTTGGGCTCGACCATCATCTGGGGAGGTGGGCTCGCAGAAACGATCATCTGGGGAAGCTAGAGGGAACCCTTATGCGGGCCCATTCGCTCGCCTTCGAAGGAGTTGAAGGAATGCTGAACGTAATCATCTGGGGCGATTGAGCCGATAAGGGATGAGCCGGAGCGTTTTGTTCGCGGCTCACATGGAACACTTTCTTAGCCTCAGACCGACAGTCCGCATATATGTCAGCGGCGTCGTGGCAATTGGCGCGCTGGTCCTAGGACTCTCGGTCCATCAACTATTCATTCGCCCGATCGGGTCGGAATGGCTCCTTTTGGCCGGTCTGACGATCCTGACAGGATCGTTCTCGGTTAAGGTCCCTTCCATCAACGCCTATATCTCCGTCTCCGAGGCATTCGTCTTCGCCTCCGTTCTGCTATTCGGAGCAGAGGCAGGCACCGTCACGGTACTGCTCGAGTGCCTAGTTATCCTTCTCTGGATGAAGCCTCAGGGTCGTCCACTGTACAGGATGGCCTTCAACCTGGCCGCTCCGTCCGTCGCTATCTGGACGGCTGGATCGTGCTTTTACTTGCTCTCCGGAATTCATCCCTATAGCGAGGTCTTTACCCCGCTCCCACGGCTGTTTGTCCCATTGCTTGCCTTCACGGCTGCCTACTTTCTATTCAACAGTTGGCTAGTCGCAGTCGCGGTTGGCCTCGAAACACGACGCTCTGCCGTCCAGATTTGGTGGAAGAACTTCGCTTGGTTGTCCGTCAACTACTTCAGTGGCGCCTCCGTGGCAGCACTGATCGTCACCTACACACAGCGACTCGACCTCAGCACGCTGGCGGTCATCGTGCCGCTGCTCGTGGTGTCGTACCTGACTTTCAGAACGGCGATGGGACGCGCTGAAGACAGCTACAACCATCTGTCTGAGCTAAACCGCCTTTACCTGTCGACCATCGAGACACTGGCGATGGCAATCGACGCCAAAGATCAGATCACCCATGGGCATATCCGCCGCGTTCAGATCTATGCCGTCGGACTCGCCAAACACGTCGGCGTGACGGACGACCAACTACTTAAGGCGATTGAGGCAGCGGCGCTTCTCCATGACATGGGAAAGCTCGCCGTCCCCGAGCACATCTTGAACAAGCCCGGGACGCTTACTCCCGCTGAGTTTGAGAAGATGAAGCTTCACGCCGGGGTCGGCGCCGACATTCTCTCGGCAATCGACTTTCCATATCCGGTGGTTCCGATCGTCAGACACCATCACGAGAACTGGGATGGCTCAGGATATCCAACGGGAATCCGAGGAACGGACATCCCGATCGGCGCGCGAATTCTCTCGGTTGTCGATTGCTTCGATGCGCTGACTTCGGACAGGCCCTATCGCCCTAAGCTAAGCGACCAGGAGGCTTTGGACATCCTCATCGAGCGGCGCGGCTCGATGTACGATCCCTTGGTGGTCGACACTTTTATACGAGTCCATCGCGAGATTGCGCCTGAGGGTCCGACTAACAGCACGTTGTCGAAGGGGGCATTGACGGAGATAACCAGCTCAAGCGTGAGTGGACGGGAGCCCTTGGCTACCGCCGACAATGCCCAAGTCCAAGAGACGGACGGCGGGCTTCCCGTCGAGACCGAACTGGCACTCCATGATCACGCGTTGTCTGACGCCGTGGTGCTTGGGTCGCAGGTCTGTAATCTGCTCAACGCAGACCTTGCCATACTGTTTGCCTACGACGCGATTGATGATCATCTCGTGGTGGCTTCCACGTCGCCACAGGGCTCCATCCACCTGAATGCGCTTACCATCGGCCTCGGCGAGCGTCTCAGCGGCTGGGTTGGCGCCAATAGACGCACCATCCTTAACAGCGATCCGGCGCTGGATCTCGGCGACTACGCTCGGCGCCCTGGCGTTTCACTGAACAACACGCTGTCGGTTCCCGTCTTGGGTGGGCGTGACCTGCTCGGAGTTCTCTCCGTATATCGGGAAGCTCCGTTTAGTGAAGCCGACCGTGCGCGCCTGGAGACCATCGGCAGACTCTTCGCGACTCGGCTTGCGCATCAACGGAACCTCTCGCCAACTCGGGAGCAGGCCACTCGGCCACCGGTTGATGCGCTGGCCCCCGTGTCATCGGTCCTCTGCATCGAGATGCTCAATTGGTCTGACATACAGCGTCAGGTGGGCGAAGACTCGGCTGAATCCCTCGTGGCTCGCGTGGGGGCACTGATACGTGAGTCCCTCTCGGTAGGCGATCTACTTGTTCGCAACCGTGACGAGGAGTTTGTGGCTCTCCTCGCAAGCGGCGAGGCCAAAGATGTTCGAGCTCTAGCTCGCCACCTGCGAAAGGCGGTCTGGGATCTCGAACGCTCCGGAGAAGGCGTCAGGCTCGAGGTGGCCGTCGACGTCATCATGGCCCCCAGTGACTCCGCTGCCCTGTCCGACTTGCTGCCAGGCGACATCCGCGACCTCGCACCCCAGTTTCACGGCTCCCACCACCGCGTCCACTAACACTCGCATTCTTCGCCCAGCCTTCGCCTTTGCACAGAGAATCGAAAAGCCGTCGGAAATCTCGCTCTGGAGCTGTCGCGCTTCGGTAACAATCGGCTCGACAGTCGACCAAGGGGGCGAGCATGGACGAACTTCTAAAGACGCAGTCGCTGATTTCCCAAGGTAGGTTCAAGGCGGCTGACGCTGAGCTGAACAGTCTGCCGAGCTTCAAGACTCGCACCCTTCAAGCCGAGACGCTTCGGCTCGAACTTCTTGAGCGACTTGGCAGGTACTCGGAAGCTGAGAATCTCGCGCGTCGACTACTAAGTAGCAAGTCGCTCAGTGCGGACCAGAAGGGCGTCAGCCAATTCTGTCTGGGCTTGCTCCTATGGGAGAAAGGACAGCCAGAAGCCGCTACCGATCACTTCCTGGCGTCTATCGACGCCTCACGTGACGCTGGCGATGCCAGACGCACTGCATGGACTCAGCTTCGCCTTCTCGTCAGCGTGTCCGGGCATTCGCCGAGTCCGGCTTCTGGCCGACTGCTGCAGGAGGCCAGGCAGAGCATTCTCCGTCTGGGCGATCCCGTGGTCAGCGCCGGACTACATATTTTCCTTGGAGAGATTGAAGCCAAACGCGGTCTGCTGGCTATGGCGAGACGCCATACGGCTCTGGGTCAGAGTCTCCTGAAGAGCGGCGACAACATCTGGTTGGATGCTCTGTCGGAGAACACGCTGACTGCCTTGGCGATCCTGCAGTTTGATGTTATCAGCGGAATGAAGCACGCACGAAGAGCCATCGACTTGGCTCAGGAAAGCGGCGCCGCCGCTATCCTCAGAGCGGCATACGCGAACCTCGGCAATCTGCACTATCTCAAAGGCGACTACCGCGCAGCCGAGGAGTTGCTGCAACAATCGTATAAGCTGCTTTCGCCGTCAGGGGAACACGCGAATGGCAGCTTGGACAGCCTCGCAAGAACTCATCTAGCCCAAGGCGCGTGGGAGGAGGCTAACTCTCTACTCGAACGCATTGAAGCGAACATCTCAACGCCCACAGGTCGACTGCTCTACTCAAGCAGGTACGCACTCCTCACGCGCGTTGAGCTGCTAATGAAGCAACAGCAGTGGGTGGAGGCGCTAACAAGAGCGGAAGAACTGCTAACAATCGCGCGCCAACTTGGCGACCGTTCTCTCGAAGCGTTGACTTACGCACGGTGTGCCGAGGCCGCCGCTGTAATGTCTGGCGCCAAGGCGTCTATTGGTTTTCTGAATATGCTCGCCACGCTGCTGCGTGGAGACAACTCGCCAAGCCACATTGCCCACTACGAGATGGCGATCGGCGCATCTTTACTCGCAACGGCTGCCGGTCCGACGGTAGACGGTCACAACCTCTCTCGTGCTGCAAGTATCTACTCGACTCTGGGCTGCGCAGCGGAGCTCGTCAGTCCATCTAAGCCAGTGCCGGCCGCTCTGACGCTGGGCCCAATTAGCAATGCTCAGCAATTTCAGAGCTTCGCCTCTCTCCTGATGCACGCCAGTCGCCCCGAAGTCACGGCGACGAGCCTCGTCTCCGTCCTGCAACACGCCAACTGCGTCGTCTCGGCGCGCGCAGTTGCTCGAGATGCCGACGACCGCGAGGAGTTGCTCGCGGCCTGGGGCGCGGTAACCGCGCCAGCCGACGTCCGGACGTTTATCGTCGGCGTCGCACGCGGGCGCAACATCGAGCTCCAGCTGCAGCCGCTCCCTGACATCGAATCACACGCGGCCGTGAACAGCGCCGGTTTCGTCATCACCGCTGGCCAGGAACTCGAACGCGCACGCCTCGAACGCGAAGAGCGACTCACGCTGTGGCCCATCGACGAGCTGCCCGCTGAAGACGACGACTCCGTGGTGGCCGGCAAGATGCGCGAAGTGATGCTCTATGCGCGCAAGGTGGCGCCCACCAACGTGACGGTGCTCATCACCGGCGAAAGTGGCACCGGCAAGGAAGTGCTCGCGCGCGCCGTGCATCGCTACTCCCAGCGCTCGAAGAAGCCGTTCGTTCCGTTCAACTGCACGGCCGTGCCGCGCGAACTGCTCGAGAGCCACCTGTTTGGCTTCAAGCGGGGCGCCTTCACTGGCGCCGACCGCGACAACCCCGGCCTCATCAGGGCCGCCAAGGACGGCACACTGTTCCTCGATGAAGTCGGCGAACTCGGACTCGACCTGCAGCCCAAGCTGCTGCGCTTCCTCGAGTCCGGCGAAATCAACCCGCTAGGTGAAACCGTCCCCTTCTGCGTCACCGTCCGCATCGTCGCCGCCACCAACGCGAACCTGAAGAAGCTCGTCCAGGAAGGACGCTTCCGCGAGGACCTGTACTACCGCCTCAATGTCATCCCGCTCGAACTGCCGCCGCTGCGCGAACGGCGCGAGGAGATTCCGCCGCTCGCCCAGCACTTCGCCCTGAAGTGGTCCCACGAACTCGGCAAGGGACGCATCCGCGTCGCCGACGACCTGATGGAACACCTGGTGGTCTACCCATGGCCGGGAAACATCCGGCAACTGAGCAACGAGCTCAACCGCATGGTCGCCACCGCGGAAACTGACGCCACGCTGACCCTCGACCACCTGCCGAAAGCGATGCGCGAGGAGACCGAGCAGTTGCGCCGCCGCGAGCGCGGACTCGAACTGAACGTCCCGCTCACCGACAGCCTCGACCACGCGGTCGCCACCCTCGAGCGCGAGATGATCAAGCTCGCCCTGAGTCAGAACGACGGCAAGGTCGAAGCCGCCGCCAAGGCCCTCGGCATCTCGCGCAAGGGCCTGTACCTGAAACGCCAGCGACTCGGTCTATAGCCCCGGCTCGAACGCGCCAATACCCGCCAGGTCTGGCAGTCGCCGTCGCTGACGCAGCAGTTGCTCGATCGACCCGAGCAGCACCCGTTGCGAGCCGCCGAGCGTCCGCACGGTCTCAAGCCGTCCTTCACGAATCCTGTAGTAGATCGTTCTCCGCGACACTCCCAGTAACACCGCGGCGTCGTCGATCAGCAGGCTCCGCCTGCCCTGGCTCTCTGCTCCTCGCATGCCCAAAGCTGAGGCAGGGCCGATGCCACCCCACACGGCCTCGATTCACGCGGCAAAACGCGTCAACCCGGCCGCGAGCCGGCCGAAGTCGCGCGAACCAACTTCCCGCCGGGTCCCAACTACCCGCACGACCCAGCAGGAAGCCGTTGACTTTCGGCGTAGCCCAATCTACATTTTGACTCGTCAAAATGTCGCCTGATTCCAAGAACGCGTCGTCCGGACCATCGGGATGGCGCAGTGCGCCGCCGATGAAGAGCCTGCCCGAGGTGCACGGCTCCGTGCCCATTCCGCACGGTGCCGGCTTCTGGCGCAAGATGATGGCCTTCGCCGGACCGGGCTATCTGGTCGCGGTCGGCTACATGGACCCCGGCAACTGGGCCACCGACATCGCCGGCGGCGCCCGCTTCGGCTACACGCTGCTCAGCGTGGTCATGATCTCCAACCTGATGGCGATCCTGCTGCAGGCGCTGTCTGCCAGGCTTGGCATCGCCAGCGGCCGCGACCTCGCCCAGGCCTGCCGCGACAGTTACTCGCGCACCACCACCATCGGCCTCTGGCTGCTCTGTGAAATTGCCATCGCCGCCTGTGACCTCGCCGAGGTGGTGGGCGCCGCCATCGCCCTGAACCTGCTGTTCGGGCTGCCGCTGGTGTGGGGGGTGTGTCTCACCGCACTCGACGTGCTCATCGTGCTCTACCTGCAGCACCGAGGCTTCCGCTACGTCGAAGCGCTCGTCATCGGCCTCATCCTGGCCATTGCCGGGTCGTTCGCGGTGGAACTGTGGTTCGCGCAACCGGACCTCGGGGCGGTCGCCAGCGGCTTCATCCCGCGCGCCGAGATTCTCACCAACCCGCAGATGCTCTACATCGCCATCGGCATCCTCGGCGCCACGGTGATGCCGCACAACCTCTACCTGCACTCGTCCATCGTGCAGACACGCAAGTATCTCGACACCCACGAGAGCAAAGCCGAAGCGATCCGCTTCGCCTCCATCGATTCCGCGGTGGCGCTGATGTCGGCGCTCTTCATCAATGCCGCCATCCTCATCATGGCGGCCGCCACCTTCCACGGCACCGGCCACCAGGATGTCGCCGACATCTCCGACGCCTACCAGCTCCTGTCGCCGCTGCTCGGCACGACGATGGCGGGTGTGCTGTTTGCGGTGGCGCTGCTCTGCTCGGGGCAGAACGCCACGCTGACGGGCACCCTGGCCGGCCAGATCGTGATGGAGGGGTTCATCAACCTCCGGCTCCGCCCGTGGCTGCGCCGTCTCATCACGCGGCTCATCGCCATCATCCCCGCCATCATCGTCACGGTGCTCTACGGCGAGCGCGGCACCGGCCCGCTGCTCATCCTCAGCCAGGTCATCCTCAGCCTGCAGCTGCCCTTCGCGGTCTTCCCGCTGGTGTCGTTCACCAGCAACCCGGCCAAGATGGGCGCGTTCGTCAACCCGCTCTGGGTGAAGCTGCTCGCCTGGACCGTGGCCGTGGTTATTGCCGCATTGAACGTCTGGCTGCTCTACCAGACCTTCTTCGGCGTGTAGAATCGGCGCCGATGTATCGCCGCATCCTCGTTGCCCTCGAACACTCCCCCGCCGACGCGACGATCCTCGCGCACGCACGGGAACTCGCCCATCTCACCGGGGCGGAACTGCTGCTGGTGCATGTGGCCGACGGCTGGGCCGCACGGCACTTCGACCAACTGAACCTGCGTGAATCGGAAGAGATGAAGGCAGACCGTGCCTATCTCGAACAGGTGGGATCGGAGATGGTGGCGGAAGGACTGACGGTCACCGTCCAGCTCGCCAAGGGCGACCCGGCCGATGAACTGATACGTGTCGCGGAAGAGGCGCACGTCGACCTGATTGCGATGTCGACGCACGGCCACCGCTTCATCGCGGATGTGCTGTTCGGCACGACCGTCACGAAGGTGCGGCACCTCGTGAAGATCCCGGTGCTGCTGCTCCGCGCGCAGTAACTCGACGCCAGCCCAGGCCTCAGCCAGCCACGCCCGCGCGGATTCGCCGCTATCAGGACGCCGCGCGGCTCGCGCGCGGCGCACCTTCAAGACAATGGACCGCACACGACGTGTGGCGGTGTGATGTAGGGTTTCGAGCTCACGGGTGACGGCCGGTAGCGCGCATGACGCCCGACTCGGTCACGAAGGTTGGTTCGACAGGAACGATGATGGCGCTACGCCTGTGGTTGCGCTACGCCTGTGGTTGCGCCACGGCTGGCTGCGCCAGCCCCTCGCCTCACACGACTTCTTCTTCCTCGTCGTCCCACGGGATCGGCTGCGGGCCGGGCACGATGCCGGCAATATCGGGATCTTCCTCGCCTTCGCCACGCGGCGAATTCGTCTTCGTCACCTTCGCCGTCAAACGGCGCTCATCCTTCTGCTTCCGCTTGTCCTGTCGCGCACGCTCTTTGGCACGCTTCTCGAGCGTGGGTCTTGTCCGATTTGCCACGATGCCTCCTGCTGCCTCTTTAATGTATCACTTGCCGCAGGGGTGACGCTCGACTCTCGGCGGCGGAGCCATGGCCCGCGGCGTTCTGTCGGCGAGAAGACGGTGCGGCAGGAAGGGGAGCGAAATGCGGGTGTGAGAGCCGGCACGAGCCGGCCCTCACACGTCGGGGGATAACTAGCGGGCGGTCGCAGCCTGCGGCAGCGCGAACGCCGTCGCAGTCAGGCCGGAGGGCAGGAACACCCACTGCCGGCCGTCGATCATGTAGGTGGTCGGCGGCCCGAAGACGTTGCCGCCGGTCTCGTAGGTATAGAGCACCGTGCCGGTCGACGAGTCGACGGCCATGAACGTGCCGTCGTGGTCGGAACTGAACACGATGCCGCTCGCCGTCGCGAGCACACCCGCCCAACCCGGTCCCTCGTACTTCACTTCCCACTTGCGCTGTCCGGTCAGCGGATCGATGGCGCGCAGCGCGCCGGTGCGGGTGCCGACGGGAGCCACAGTGCCGCCCATCGTGCGGTCGCCGACGTTGGCGTCCGGCGTGTCCTTCTTGATGAACTTCGCGCACGTCTCACGAACCGTGAGAAAGAACAGGCCACGCTGCTTGTCGAACGACGGCGGCATGAAGTTCGTGTTGCCGTACCAGTCCGGGCAGGTCTCGGTGCCCGCAGCCGTCGGCACGTGGCCGGGGATTTCGATCGGACGACCCGCCGGCGTGAAGCCCGACGCCCAGTTCTGATTGCCGAACTGCCAGGCGTTGATGAACTTGCCGTTGGTGCGGTCGAGCACGTAGAGGAAGCCGTTGCGGTTCGCCTGCATCAGCACCTTACGCGGCTGACCATTGATCGTCAGGTCGGCCAGCACCGGCGTCTGGTTCGCGTCCCAGTCGTGCGTGTCGTGCGGCGTGTACTGGAAGTGCCACTTCAGCTTGCCCGTGTCCGGGTCGAGCGCCACGACCGAGGCCGCGTAGAGGTTGTCGCCCGGACGGCTGTCGCCGTCCCAGTCGGGGTTCGGGTTGCCAGTGCCCCAGTAGACCGTGTTGAGGTCGGCGTCGTAGGTGCCGGTGACCCACGTCGGCGAACCGCCGCGCTCGAGCACGTCCACCGGCCACGTCTCGCTGCCAGGTTCACCGGGAGCAGGAATGGTCCAGAAGCGCCAGTTGCGCTTGCCGGTTTCTGGGTCGTACGAGTCGATGAACCCGCGGTTGGCGTACTCACCGCCGGCCATGCCGACAATCAGCTTGCCCTTGACGATGAGCGGCGCGACGGTGCTGGCGTAGCCCAGCTTGAAGTCTGCGAGTTCAACGTCCCACAGGATCTTGCCGTCCTTCGGGTCCATCGCGAGCAGGTGCGCGTCGAGCGTCGTCATGAACAGCTTGTTGCCGTAGATGGCGAAGCCGCGGTTGACCGGGCCGCAGCAGACCTTCAGGCCCGCCGGCAGCAGCCGCTGGTAGTGCCAGATCTGCTTGCCCGTGCGGCCGTCGATGGCCCACGCGTGGTTCTGGGGACCGGTGACGTAGAGGATGCCGTTCAGGACCACCGGCGTGGCCTCGAACTGCCCGGTCACACCAGCCTGGAACGTCCACTGCGGAGCCAGTTGGCTCACGTTCGCCGGTGTGATCTGGGTGAGCGGGCTCAGGCGCTGTCCGTCATAGGTTCCGGACACCACCAGCCAACGTGTGGGATCCGACAGCCCCTTCGCGAGATCCGCGTCCGTGATGCTCTGGGCGGACAACGGCGCCGCCACCCCCGCCATCGTCAGGATCGCCGCAGCGACCCGACGGAAACCGAAAACATTCATTCAATTCCTCCGCAGGTAAAATGCGCCCCATTATCCCCAAGGAGGCCCCCGTGCGAAAGTCTCGATATGTCGCAGCGTTGCTCGTCGCCCTCTCACTGACGCCGTCGCTGACCGCGCAGCAGGCCGGTTTGACGGTGGAACAGGTCGATAAATGGATGTCCGACCTGTCGAATTGGAGCCGCTGGGGGAAGGACGACCAGCGCGGCACCCTGAACCTGATGACGCCGGCCGTGGCGAAAGCGGCGCTGAAACTGGTGAAGGACGGGGTGTCTGTGTCGCTGGCCCATACCATCGACAAGGTGCCGGCACCCGACAGCCCGCGTCCGATTGGACAGGCGATGACGCTCGACGCCGCCGGGCACGCCATGGACCAGTACACCATCTGGTACCACGGCTCGGTTATCACCCACATCGACGCACTCTGCCACTACTCGTTCCAGGGAAAGATCTACAACGGCTTCGACCGCTCGAACATCAAGGAAGGCGTCGGCTGCCCACAGAACGGCATCGAAAACCAGAAGAGCGGCATCATGACGCGCGGCATCCTCGTCGACATGCCGCTGCTGAAGAAAGTGCCCTACCTCGACCCAGGCACAGCCGTCACGGTCGCGGACCTCGAAGCCTGGGAGAAGTTCGCCGGCCTGAAGATCCGCAGCGGCGACGCGCTCTTCCTGCGCACCGGGCGATGGGCGCAACGCGCCGAGACGGGCGCCTGGAATGTCGCGGCGAACGCCGGCGGCTTCCACGCGTCAGTGCTGCCGTGGCTGAAGGAGCGCGATGTGGCGCTGCTTGGCAATGACGCCGTCACCGACGTGCAGCCGTCAGGCGTCCAGGGAAGCCCGCGTCCGATTCACCAGGTGGCGATCGTGGCGATGGGATTGCCGCTCATCGATGTGATGGACCTCGAGGCAGTCGCCAAGGAAGCCGCCGCGCGCAAGCGCTGGGAGTTCCTGCTCACCGCCGCGGCCGTGCCGGTTCTGGGTGGGACGGGGTTCCCGCTGAACCCGATTGCCACGTTCTGAAATTGCGAATCGTGAATCGCTAAGCACGAATCTGGTGCGGCTGCTGGCCTGGCGTGGTGTGGGGCGAAGCAGGTCAGGCAGGTCCGTTGCGCTTGCTGTCGGCGGACATCTTCAGCCATCATCCGCGAACACGCCAGCGCTTCTGACAGGATTGCCAGGCACTCCTCCGCCCAGCGATCGATGTGCTTCCGCGTCAGCCGCTCTTCTTCCTCGATGCGGCACACGGGGCTGTCGGTCGCGCTGACCTTCATGGCGACGACGATCGCATCGTCGAGCCGGCCGGGACGGGTGGTTTGCACACAATCCGAGCGACAATCGGGACCATGAAGAAGGCCACCGTTCTTGTCCTGCTGCTGGCCACTGTGCTGCAAGTTCGGACCGGAGCCTGGGGCGCGACTGGCCACCGGGTCGTGAGCCGCGCGGCCATCCTCGCGCTCCCCTCCGACGTGCCGCCGTTCCTGGCGCGACAGATCGATTGGATCGGCAACCGCTCGGTGCTCGCCGACTCGTGGCGCGGCCCGTATGAACCGTTCTCCAAGGCGGCCGAGGATCCGAACCACGTCTGGTACACCGAGCAGTTCGCGTTCCTGAAGCAGGTCCCGCGTTCGCGCGACGAGTTCATGCTGGCGGTCTACGACGAGCACCTGCGGCTGCGCGCGTCCGCTCCGGAGAAGGCCGCGCTCACGAACATCCACTACACCGGCACGCTCCCCTACGCCGTCGTTGAAGGCTACGAACGGCTGAAGGTGGTGTTCCGCACCTGGCGCACGCTGCGCACGCAGAACCAGGACACGGCCTTCATCGAGCAGGACGCGGCGTTCTACCTCGGGTGGATGAGCCACTATGTGGCGGACGGCGCGCAGCCGCTGCACAGCACCGTCCAGCACGATGGCTGGGTGGGCGACAACCCGAAGGGCTACACCCGCGACGGCGCTGTCCACTGGCTCTTCGAAAACACGTTCGTCGACCTGATCGGCCTGCACGAACGCGACATCCAGGCGCGCATCCCGGCGTCGCCCACGGTCGTGGCCGATCCGTTCGCCGCCGTCCTCGCGCATGTCGACCACGCCCACACGCGCTTCGAGCAGCTCTACCAGCTTGAGCAGCGGAAGGAATTCGAGAGGAAGGACAGCCGCGAGGGACGCGAACTCGTGTACGCCACGACCGCCGGCGCGGCTACGCTGCTGCGCGATCTGGTCTACACCGCCTGGGTGAACAGTGGGCGCGGCGAGCCGGACTTCGACCCGAACGACCAGACGAACAACCCGAAGAATCCGCGCTACAACCCGGCGACCGGCGCGGCGCCGCCGCCGGCGCCAGCCCCTCGCTGAGTCGGGCTACTATAAACGTCGAACCGTGATGCACCTGTTTCGCCTCCGACCTGCCGTAGGAGCGGCGCTCGTCGCCGTCATCCCGTTCCTCGTCGTCGCGTGCGGCTCGGACAGCCCCTCGGGGCCAACCGGTTCGGCGCTGAAGGTCACGTCGGTCTCGCCCACCAGCGGCAGCACGACCGGCGGCAACAGCATCACCATCAGCGGCACCGGTTTCGCCAGCGATGCCACGGTGTCGGTCGGCGGCGTCCCCGCCTCCGGCGTCGTCGTGTCCGGCAGCACCTCCATTACGGCGGTCACCGGGCTACGCACCACCGCTGGTGCGGCGGAAATATCGGTCACGACGGGCGGCAAGACGAGCACGCTGGCCAACGCGTTCACCTTCGTGGCCCCAAGCGGCGCGAATCGCGCACCGGTCATCAGCGCCTTCCGCAGCATTGGCTCGCGCAATAATCAGCCGTCGGGCTTTGCCGACATCGACGAGACGGTGCAGGTGCTCGCCACCGTCACCGACAGCGAGACGTCGAACGCCTCGCTCACCTACGACTGGACCGCGCCAGGCACGCTGACGCCGTCAGGGCCGACACTCACCTGGAAGATCCCGAGCTCGATCTCCGGTGGAACGCCGGCAACGGTGACGGTTGGCCTGAAGGTGACCGAGACGTTCACCGAGGGGGGCGTCACCCACACGCAGTCGACCAGCGGGAGCTTCCCCGTGCGCGTCCACGACTCGCAGAACGAGATCCTGAGCGCCGGCACGGACTTCCTGCTGTTGTTCTCGGATTCGACGAAGAGCACCAACGAGGTGCTGCACAACTTCTCGACGACCTGCGACGGCGGCAAGGGGCGAACGAACGAGGCGAACGACACGGATCAGAATCGCCGCCTCTTCCTTCAGAATTTTGCCGCGGCTCGCGTCGTGCGCCGGCCCCCAGCCACCTTCAACTTCGTCCACCAGGGCTGCTTCCCATCGGGACGCCAGCAGCCGAACACCGACGCCTGCTCGGCCTACACGGTGCACTGGGAAGTGACGTACAAGTCCGATGGCAAGAAGGAAACGGCCGACGGCATCGACTACGTCAGCGCCGTGCTCGAGAATGATCGCTGGCTGCTGTGCCACAGCGACTTCATCGGCACGGCCACGACCACGCTGACCGGCGAGACGCGTTCGCTCACCTGGTAGGACGGGCAAGACGGAGGGGTCTTATGCAGAGACCTGCTCGGCCGCTCCGGGCAGCATGCCGCGGTCGACGAGCATGTCGATGAAGGTCTCCACCAGATCGCCACGCCGCCAGCCGCGCCGCACTTCGTCGCGCAGCACATCGCACGCACGCTCGACCGACAGCGCCGGCTTGTAGGGGCGCGGCGTCGTGAGCGCGTCGAACACGTCAACGATGCCCATGACCTGCGCCAACAGCGGCACCGCATCGCCAGCCAGCCCGTCGGGATAGCCGCTGCCATCCAGATGCTCGTGATGATGGCGAACGATCGGCCGGATCCGCTTCAGCAACCGCAACTCGGCGCACAGATGGTCGCCGATCATCGTGTGGTTCTTCATCAGGTCGTATTCGTCGGTGGTGAGCTGACCGTCCTTGAGCAGGATGCGGTCAGGGATGCCGACCTTGCCGATGTCGTGCAGGTAGCCGCCAACGCGCAGCGTGTCCTGGTCTTCGTGCGACATGCCGAGCCGTTCGCCGAGCGCCACGGCGTACCGTGCCAGCCGCTGGCAGTGACCTTCAGTGGCGCGGTCGCGCGCTTCGATGGTCATTGCGAGGCTCAGAATCACCGACTCCGCCGAGTCGAGCGCGTCCGTATATCGTTTGATCCGCAATAGTGACGCGACGCGCGCGCGCATCTCGGGGACGATGAACGGCTTCGACATGAAGTCGTCGGCGCCCACCTCGAGTCCGCGGATGCGGCTGTCCGTATCGGTCAGCCCCGTCACGAGCACCACGGGGATGAGACGGGTGGCGGGGTCGCTCTTCAGCCGGCGGCAGACTTCGTAGCCGTCGATCTTTGGCATGAGGATGTCGAGCAGCACGAGATCCGGTCGCTCTTTCGCGACCGCCGCCAGCGCGTCCTCACCGTTTTCGGCCGTCGTGACCCGATGGCCGTCGCTCGTCAACAGCGCTTCGAGGATCCCGGTGTTGGCGGGCAGATCGTCGACGACGAGGATATGTGCGGCCCGTTCGTCCGACCGGAGGCCGGGAAGGAGCTCGCCGAACGTTTCGCTGATAGGTCCCACCGCAGGGAGTATCGGCTGATACCGCCGCAGGGTTGAGGCCCCACGCGATCTCACGTGCAGCGGCGCGAACAGTGGGCCTGGAGGGCGCCGCGTGGCCATCCTGATGTAAGATTTGCGGCACTTTGGACCGCTCAGCCGGCCCGAACACCAGAGGGACTGAATGACGATGAAGAGCAGGGCATTGAACCGGAGTCGGCGGATTGGACTCTCGCTCGCGTGCACGGCGCTGATGGCAACCGCCGCGACCGTGTGGCCGATGGGCGGAAGCGTTCACGCCCAGGGCTCGTCGATACCGGGCAAGGAGCCCGACCTGAGCGGCATTTGGGACGGCACCCCGCGTGCCCGTAAGGTCAACAGCGAGACCGTTCCGTGGGGCAAGGAGAACTTTCCCGAACTGAACGAGCGCGCCCTCGCCTACCAGAAGGTGTTCGACGAGGCGCTCTCGCCCAAGTACGACTGCCAGCCGGCGTCGTCGCCAGCCATCCAGTACGACCCGTACTCGATGGAGTTGGTGCAGTGGCCCGATCGCGTCCTGCTTCGATACGAGAAGGACGACCAACTCCGCACCGTGTGGCTCGACGGCCGCAAGCCGAACAACAACGACTGGGGCGTCCAGGGCTTCTCCGTCGGACACTATGACGGCAACGCGCTCATCGTCGAGACCGACCACTTCGCGTTCGACATCACCGGCTTCGACGACTACAACGGCATCCCCTCGTCCACGCTGAAGAAGGTGACCGAACGGTACTGGCGCGAAGGGACCGAGCTGAAGATGACGATCACCGTCGAAGACCCGATGTTCCTGAAGAAGCCGACCGGTTACACGACCCGCTGGCTCCCGGCACGTCAGGGATACAAGATCTCTCCGTGGGACTGCGACCCCGAAACCTCACGCGCGCCCGTGCGCATGATGCCGCAGAAGTACAAGTAAGCAGCCGCTCGACCGAGGAGGCCAAAATGAACGTTCGACGATTTGTCCTGTATGCGCTGGCCGTCACGGTGGCGGCAGCGGCGCTGGCCACGGTGCCAGTGATTGCCCATCATTCGAGTGCGCCGTTCTACGATGCGACGAAGAGCGCCGAAGCGCAGGGGCCGGTTACCAAACTCCTGATCCGCAACCCGCACTCCTTCCTCTACTTTGAATCCGAAGTGAACGGGAAGAAGGTGGAGTGGCAGGTGGAGCTTGGGGCCGCCGCCTCCCTGACGCGCACCGGGTGGACCACCGACACCCTGAAGCCTGGCACCATCGTGAAGGTGGTCGGGCAGCCGTCGCGGGCCGAAGGATCGTTCGGCATGTGCTGCGCGAAGGTGACCCGTCCCGATGGCAGCCCGATTCAGCCCGGGGGCCGCGTGATGGAAGAACAGCAGCCGCCGCGCTGACGGCGCGTTCCCGATACCGCTCGTGACCAATCTGACGGCCTGGCTCGAGGCGACGGCGCTCGCCACCTGGGTGCGCGAGTCGCCCTCGCTCTGGGCCTACCCGACCATCCTCACCCTGCACACGGTCGGCCTCGGCATCGTTGTCGGGGCCAGTGCCGTCGTCGATCTGCGCCTGCTCGGCTACGGACGCAAGCTGCGCGTCGGCGCGCTCGCCCCGCTCTTCCCGATCATGGCGTGGGCGTTCGCGCTGAATACCCTGAGCGGCATCCTGCTCTTCATCGCCGATGCGGCACACAAGTCTGGCCAGTGGATCTTCTACGTGAAGCTGCTGTCGATCTTCGCGGCACTGTGGGTGACGTTCGCGACCCGGCGAATCGTCCTGGACCACGCGAACCTGAGCGCGCCCGATGTCGTGCCTGCCAACGGCACGCGGCTGGCGCTGTGGTCGGCCGTGTTGTGGTGCGTGGCGATCACGGCCGGGCGCCTCATGGCGTACATCGGAGTTCCCTGATGGATGCGCTTGTTGCGTGGCTGCAGGCCACCAGCCTGTCGAAGGCCATTGTCTTCAGTATCTGGGTCTGGCCGCTTGCTGAGACGCTGCATTTCATCGGGCTCACGCTGCTCATCGGCATCGTTGGCTTCTTCGACCTGCGGCTCATGGGATTCTTTCGCCGCGTATCGCTCGAAGGCGCGCACGACCTGGTGCCTGTGGCGATCGCGGGCTTCGGACTGAACCTGCTCACCGGCATCATCTTCTTCGTCGGGCACCCCGAGCAGTACGTGCACAACGTCGGGTGGTGGTGGAAAGTGGGCTGTCTCGTCGTCGCCGGCGCGAATGCCGGCCTCTTCGAGATGACCATCGGCACGAAGACGATGGCGCTCGGGCCGAACGCGGACACGTCGATGGCCGCCAAGGCCATCGGTCTGTTGTCGATTGTCGCGTGGTTCGGCGTGCTCTACTTCGGACGGATGTTGCCGTTCATCGGCGACGCCTACTGACGCACCGCTGAGTCACTGCACTCGGTACCAGTAGTCGCGGTGGCAACTCTCGCAGGCGGCATCGAGGGTTTCACCGGCATTCAGCAGGGCGGTGACGTCCTTCGCATCGATGGCCTTCAGCGACTCCGCCGCGGCATCCTGCAGGCGATGCGCACGCAACGTCCACGCGCCAGGGGCCTGGCGCCGCTTGGTGTCGATCTCCTCAGGATTTAGGTCTGACCGCGGGTCGCCCGCCGGTTCACCCGGCCGTGCCACGAGCCGGCCTGGAATGAGCAGCAGGTTGCCGGCCTCGACCAGTGTGACGGCGCTGCGCCGCAGCACGGCCCACTCCTCGTCGCTCTTCGGCATCTTGTGCACCGTGCCCTCGACGGTGGCGACAATCTCCACGGAGTCCCACAGCGCGTCCGAACTCGGGTCGACGATGGAGCGCATCACCTCCCGGACGGTCGACGTCGGCTTGTAGTCTGTGGCCGATTCGCCGGCACACCCGGCGGCGGCAATCGACACGAGCATGCACGCGGCGAGTCGGCTGAGACGGTGGCGCATGGCGGCGCGGAGTGTAGCACGCGCGCGTTACACTCGGCTGGTGCTGAACATCTCCCCCCGCGGCGCCATTGGTTTCCGGCTGGCCCACGAACTCGAAGGGTTCCTCACCGGAATCGCCGCTGACGGCGTGCAGCACTGAGCCCGATGAACGCCATCATCTTCGATTGCGACGGCACGCTCGTCGACAGTGAAACGCTCTCGACCGAGGTGCTCGTCGAGGCGGTCAGCGAGCACGGCTTGCACCTGACCGTGCCGGAGGCGCTCACCGCCTTCCGGGGCGGGAAGATGGCGGACTGTATCGCCGAACTCGAAGCCCGCCTTGGCCGGCCGTTGCCGGCGACGTTCGTTCCGGACTTTCGCGCCAGGTCGGCGCAGGCATTTCGCTCGAGGCTGCGCGCCATCGAGGGCGCCGTGGAACTGGTGCAGGCGCTGTCGACGACGTCCGTCCTGATCTGCGTGGCATCGAGTGGCCCGATGGCGAAGATCGAGTTGAGCCTCTCGCTGACCGGGCTCCTGCCCTTCTTCGAAGGACGCATCTTCAGCAGCTACGACGTGGGTGTCTGGAAGCCGCATCCCGGCCTGTTCCTGCACGCCGCGAGCGCTCTGCGGGTCGCTCCCGAAGACTGCGCGGTGATCGAGGACAGCCTGCCGGGCATGCTGGCAGGCGTCGCTGCCGGCATGACGGTCTTCGCGTTCCAGCCGCACGGAGTGGACCCGCGCACACCCGCGGAGACGCGGCCGCTGTCGAAACTGCTCGACCTCCGCGACCTGTTCGCAACCAGCGCCGCCGGGGGCAAGGAATTCACGTGACACGCCACCTTCGCTTCACACTGCTTGCGCTGTCGACGACGCAACGGGGCTGTCCCGCGTCCGCCCGGCGCGATTGGGCGCGAGCCTAGGCAGACCCTGCGCGCCACTTTGCGCCGCGACCGTGCCCCTCGACCTGCACCCGACCCTCGGCTCGCATCTGCCGCAGGACGTGGCGCACCATGTCGCGGCTCACGCCAGGACAGTCGTGTTCGAGATCCGCGATGCCAAAAGGACCGAGCCGACGAGCAACGGCAGCTTGCACCTGCTCGGTCTTCGACCCTTTCAGTGACTCGACTCGCGCCTCGAACTCCCCGTAGGCGCGGATGAGCACGCCCCAAAAGTAGTTGAGCCACGGGTGGGCATCGTGCGTGTGTTCGTGCCACGCTCGCGAACTGCGCGCAAGCGCCTCGTAGTAGGTCTCTCGCGACTCCTCGATGAGGCGTTCGAGGCTCACGTAGCGCCCGACCTGGTAGTCGAAGTGATACAGCAGCAGCAGCGACAGCAACCGTCCGACACGGCCGTTACCGTCGGCGAACGGGTGGATGCAGAGGAAGTCGAGCACCGCGAGTGGCAGCAGCACGAGCGGGTCGGCAAGTGAACCAGCGATGGCGTCGTGGTAGTGGGTGCTCAGGTCCGCCATCGCCTGGGGCGTCGCCACAGCAGGCGTCGGGTTGAAGCGGACGCGCACGACCGTGCCGTCCGCCTCGCGCTCGACGATCTGATTGTCGGCACTCTTCCAGCGGCCGCCAGTCCCAGGCTGGTAGCGGTAGAGCATGTGATGGAGCTGGTGGACGATGTTCTGGGCGAGCCGCATGTCCGCGTGCGACTCGTGAATCAGCTGCAACGCGTCGCGGTAGCCCGCGATTTCCTGTTCAGAGCGAGTGCGCGGTTCCGCGCGACGAACCACGAGGTCGGCGACTCGGCCTGGCGCGGCGACGACGCCCTCAATGCGGTTCGATGACTCCGTCGATTCGACGATGGCGTTCGTGCGGAGCGTGTCGAGCTGCTCTGGGAACTGCCGCACGAAGAGGTCCTGCCGTCCACGTGCCTCTCCAATGCGACGAATGGTGCTCAGCTCGGACGTGTCGAACCTCAAGCTCGTCAGGTAGGACGGCTGAAGTGAGGGCATGAGGGCACTCCTGGCAGCAAAGAGGTAATCGGATGTTTATTTTACCCCTTACCGGCGAATCGTTACCTCTTTTTAGGACCTGATGTGCCGGACCGCCTGGGCGCGGCCGCTTGCCCGCTGGGGAGGGTTCCGCGAACTGTTCACCGAGATGAGGCGGACGGTTCGGGTGCTCGTGAAGCGCATCCTGAACCGGTGGGGTTACCCGCCGGACTTGCAGGAGGAGGCGGTCAAGACGGTCTTGATGCAGGCAGAGTTGCTCTGTGGGGAGTGGATGGAGGCGTCAGCCTGACACCCGGAACGTTCGAGTCCGTGGCCACGCTCCACACCGCCGGGTTCAGCGGGTTCATGAGCGTCACGACGCTCCTCGACACGCGCCTCGCGGCAGTTCCTGCCGTCGCAGGCGTCTACGCCATCGTGCGCGACACTACGAGCCCGCCTGTCTTTCTTCCAACCAGCAACGCCGGAATGCTCAAGGGACGTAACCCGTCGCTGCCCGTCGCAGAGTTGGAGGATGCGTGGGTGCAGAACACCTGCGTGCTCTACCTCGGGAAAGCGGGCGGTGTTGGCAACCAGGCGACGCTCCGCAGGCGTCTTTCAGCCTATCTGCGGCACGGACGGGGAACCGGTGCCCCTCACTGGGGTGGGAGGGCTATCTGGCAGTTGGCGGACGCCGCCGATCTCGTCGTAGCGTGGCGTGTGCTCACAGACGAGGAGCCACGCACGGTGGAGCGTGCGATGTTGGAACAGTTTTCCGTTCAGTTCGGTCGGCGTCCCTTTGCGAATCGGACTGGCTGAGGGAACGATGGCGACGCACACGAAGCCCAACCGGCCCGCCTGGGTGGCCAAGTATCTGGAGTTCGCGGCCTGGACGCAGGACGAGTTTCGCGATCTTCTCTGCTGGCCGTCGCAACCCGCCGGAGGACACCCCCTTGCCACGTGGTGTCCCGCGCTTGTCGGCGAAGTCGCGGTGGCGACTTCACGCAAGCACCAGGCATCCCGAGGGCGCGTGGCTCTCTCGACCCGAGGCGGTCGCGCCTAGTGGACCGCCGCCAACACCGGCAACCGTAGCACCCTTGCCAGAATGTGGGACAGAAAGAGGGATAACGACCACTGTAGTGGCCGCAAGCAACTGATTCTATGATGTTTGGCGGGTGATGGCGGAGAGAGTGGGATTCGAACCCACGGTAGAGTTTCCCCTACACACGCTTTCCAAGCGTGCTCCTTCAACCACTCGGACATCTCTCCGCACTTGCAGAATCAACAGTTTACAGGCGAGTGGCTGACCCGTAAACCTCAAATCGTGTGGCGAATTGTGTATTACCTCTGACTGTCCCGCGATCACTTACGGCGATCTTCGAGCCAACTGCGACTGTCGCGGAGGCTCGCCACAACGAGCGCACTCAGTATAAACCGCCTCCGCCTCGGAAGCAGATCTCAAGCAGCAGTCGTCCGACAGACTGCGCCACGACACTTACCTCTTCGCTCGCGGTTTGCGTGAGGCCTTCGGCTCCCGCTCATGGCCGCCTGGAACCGGGACGGCGACGACGGTCAGACCATCGATGCCCGCGAAGTCTTTCGGGTTGCATGTGTACAACGGCAATCCGTTCGCAAGGGCGGTCGCGGCGATCATGACGTCGTACGCACGAGGCTTCACGGCACGCCCGCGTCGCCGCAGCGCCAGCGCGGCGCGACCACACGCCCGTGCGGCGCGTTCCTCGTTTGTGGTGGCCGCGATGGCGTGCCCATAGCGCGTGACCGTCAATGACTCCCCGCGTTCGACACGCGTCAGCACTCGCCCGCCGTCATTGCGCCACTCCCGGACCGTGACGTCAGCCATGTCTCGTCGTATCACCAGTGAGATAAAGGGCAACGCATACCGGCCGCAGGACCGCTGACCCGTATGGCCGGTGGATGGGGCATTGTTGACGGTCGCAACGTCGGATTCCCCGAACGCCAGTCACCCACCATGACCCCGTTGCCGAGGAACAGCGCGAGACCGATCGAGTAGACCAACGTCTGGCGTGGGACGAACTGCTCTCGCAACCAACTATCCCGGAACCGTTCCCCAGGCCCGTGCCGCACGACGGCGATGGCGATCGCGATGGCTACCCATTGGCTTCGGGACGCCTCCGACTGCGGCGGACGTCCGCTGTCCTTCGATTGTGCGGCCGCCTGCGACCGCGCCGAGAGTCGCCATTCGCGGCGAGGGCATCGGTAACAGTTGCGTTACTGATAGAGAGTGGATACACTCGGCCGTCATGAAGCCGCTGCGTTCAGGTGATCCGTTTGACGCCCTTGGGGATCCGAACCGTCGCGCTATCGTCGAGCGGCTCAAGACGCGGCCGCAGTCGGTCGCCGAGATCGCGGAGTCGCTGCCGATCAGCCGGCCCGCGGTGTCCCGACACCTGCGCCTCCTGAAGAACGCCGGGTTGGTCGTCGATTCGGCCGACGGCACGAAGCGGCTGTATCGACTTCACCCAGACGGCGCCGAGGCGATGCGGGAATTCGTCAGGTCGGTATGGGGCGACGCGCTGACTCGCTATCGCCTGGTCGCTGAGAACACATCCACGCGTGGGCGGGACCGCAAGCGATGATCGAGCCCTTGGAGTTGTCGGTCGTCGTGAAGTGCGACACCGCGCACGCGTTCGCGGTCTTCACGGCGTCCACGTCGTTGTGGTGGCCGGTATCACACTCGGTCTCGCGCCAACCGGGTCTGGCCGTGACGTTCGAGCCGCGAACGGGCGGTCGGATCTTCGAGCGCACGCCAGACGGGGTCGAGTTCGACTGGGGCGAAATCACGACGTGGGAGCCGCCTCGCAGCCTCGCGTACCTCTGGCACATCGGGGTCGATCGGTCGCTCGCGACGCAGGTGCGCATCGCGTTCGTGCGGCTCTCGGCCAACTCGACCCGCGTGGAGATCACGCACTCGGGATGGGACGGCCTCGGCGACCTCGGCCCCCCACGCCGCGAGAAGAACCAGCGGGGGTGGGATGGCTTGCTGCCCCACTTCGTGGCGGCGTGCGGCCGGTCCGCAACGCAGTAGATGGAGGGATGACTGATGGAACCCATAGCCCGTTCGATTGTGGCCCAGTACGGATTGACCGGCGGCATCCTGGCGACGAGCGTCAGGGACCTCTCTGACGGCGACGCGAAGACGCGATCGCGCGCTGGGTCGGGACCGTCCATCGCGTGGACGATCGGCCATCTGTGCCACTACAAGGTCACGATGCTGCAGGTCTTGGGGCGAACGACGACGAATCCGTTCGCGGCGTCATTCGAGCACACGGCGGCGACCGACGGAGCGAGCTACCCTACGCTCGCGGAATTGCTCGGGAGCTCTTCGACGTTGAACAGCGAGCTGAGCGCAGCCGTCAGCGAGATGTCGACCGCGCAGCTCGAGGCCCCCATGCCAGGGTCAGGTCCGCACGATGAGAAGAAGGTCTTCGACACGCTGCTCTTCTTCGCGTGGCACGAGGCGTACCACCTGGGCGGCATCGGCGCCATTCGCAAGGATCTGGGCCGCAAGGCCATCTCCGAGCTGGTCCGTGGACAGTAGTCCACTCTCGCCACGCAGGAGGTAAGGCACGTGAATCCGACGGCGGTGAAAGTGACGCGCCTGTTCCGACGGTCAGTCCGCGTCGATGTCGACGTCAAGGCGACGCCCGAGAAGATCTGGTCGCTGTTGACCAACGTGGCCGATGCACCGCGCTGGAACTCGACGATTACACAGATCGAGGGACGCGTGGCACTCGGCGAGCAGTTGACGATCAAGGTGCCGATCTCGACGCGGACGTTCAACGTGAAGGTCGACGTATTGGACCCGCACAGACGTCTGGTGTGGAGTGACGGCAACGCTGTGTTCCGCGGCGTCCGGACCTATACGCTCACGCCACACGGCGGCGGCTCGACGGCTTTTTCGATGGAAGAAGTGTTCACCGGCTTCATGCTGCCCCTGATCGGCCTGTCGCTGCCGGACTTCACGCCGGTCTTCGAGCAATACGCCGCGGACCTGAAGAAGGAAGCCGAACGTTCCTAGAGGACTCGCACATGGCCACAGCCACAGGCACTGCTGCCGACCCGTGGAAGTTGAAGACACCGCCGCTGACATCCGCATTTACGATGCACCGCGACACCATCGACGGCGTCGCGATGCTGGTGTGCACGGTGGGGAAGACCGTCCTTCACTACGACTACCGTTGCCTGAACGACCTCCACGCGATGCTGGCGGCTCACGGAGACTGGATGGAGCTGGGCTCGGCCGACGAGCAGAAGCCAGCCAGGCCAGACACTGTGGAGGCGTGGGGCCGTTCGCCGAAGAATCCCGTGGGCGGATGGTATGGCCAGAAGAAGGGCCTGCGCGGCCGCTTCGGCATGTACGTGCCGCCGCTCATGGAGGAACTGGGCCTCGCTGAGGTCGAGCACCACGCGCGCGGCAACCGCATGCGCGCGAAGTAGTCGCCATCAGGAGTGGTCGTCAGGTCGCCTCGGCGCGCGCGATGAGCGGGCGATCCCAGCGTGAGCGACCCTGCCGATCGAGCGGGACCAGCCCTCCAGCGGCCTTGACGCGGGCTGGAAGGCGCGCCGCGTACAGGCACATGAGGGCCAGCAGCGCGTCGGGAGCCTGCCGCCGGTCGAGTTCGTCTGCCACGAGGTCAGCCGACCCGCGAAGGCGTTCTCAGCGCAAGGCATCGCGTCCCCGGACGGCGGCGTCTCGACGGTGACCCGTCCAGGTCGCGGTCGACGGTGCAGGGTAGTTCTTGACGGCGACGCAGCTCATCGATCCACACGTTAAGGGGACATGTCCTTACTGGATGGCCCCCGACCGCGGGTCGGCGACCCGGCAGTCGGCGCATACTGCGTGTAGAGCTTCAGATGAACCCGCGCTCGACTCTCCCTTCGGCCGGAATCGCCGTCAGCCTCGCCCAGGCGCCCTTCGCCGAAGCGCCGGTGACCAGCGCCTCGATCGGGGACTGACCCGACGTTCGCTCCGCTGACTCGAACGATATCTGCCCCCTTCGCGAGCGCATGTGCTAAAGGCGACACGTGCTTCACTTACAATGTCCACACGGACAGGATGCGCACGACTGAACGGCCTCTGGACTTCCTCTTCGCGGCCGGATTGGCCGCGGCCGCCTTGGCCGCGCGTCTGGCCCTGAATCCGTGGCTCGGTCCGGTACAGCCCTTCGCACCCGGCTTCGTCGCCATTGCCGCCTCGGTGCTCACCCTCGGCTGGCGCCCCGCGGTCGTCACGGCGGCCCTCGCCTACGTCGGCGGCGCCTACCTGTTCGTCCAACCGGAAGGCGGCGTCGTCGCGACACAACCGCAGGACCTCGTCGCACTGCTCACCTTCGGCACATCGTCCGGGCTCCTCATCTTCATGGGGCACCGCGCGCGCCGCGCCGAGCGCGATCTGGCTGCGGCCAACGAGCAATTGCGCGACGCCGACCGCAAGAAAGACGTGTTCCTCGCCACGCTGTCGCACGAACTGCGCAATCCGGTGGGCGTCATCACCACGGCGGTCGCGACGCTCGAGGGACGCGACCACGACCCGCGCACGCAGTCAGCCATCAGCGTGGTGTCGCGACAGGCCGCACAGATTCGCCGTCTTGTCGACGACCTGCTCGACGTCGGCCGCATCACGCGCGGACGGCTCACGCTGCACGCCGCGCCGGTCGACCTGCGCAGTTGCGTCGAACACGCCACCGACGGCAGCCGCGACGCAGTGACGGCAAAACAGCAGGCGCTCGTAGTGTCAGTGCCGCCCCACGCGGTGCCCCTGCAGGCCGACCAGGCGCGCCTCGTGCAGGTCCTGTCGAACCTGATCGACAACGCCTCGAAGTACTGTCCGGCCCAGACCGAGATCTGTGTCACCGTGGCCGACCTCGGCCCGGCCATCACCATCGAAGTGGCTGACGACGGGCCAGGCATCGCATCAGCGGTGCTCCCCCACGTCTTCGACCTCTTCGAGCAGGGCACGGCCACGTCATCGTCGGGCGGGCTCGGCCTTGGCCTCGGCCTCTGCAAGCACATCGTCGAGATGCACGGCGGCAGCATCACCGCTGCGGCCAACCCGCGCGGCAAGGGGAGCAGCTTCCTGGTGCGGCTCCCCAGGCCCGGCGTGACCGCCGCTGCCGGCGGCGCCACGACGACCGCGGAGCGCGCGTGACCATCGCCGCACGCGCTGCGTCCGGACGGCGCCTGCGGCTCGGCGTGGCCGCGCTGCTCGTTGCGTCCTCGGTGC
>CALQBJ020000005.1 GCA_943328785.2 Bifidobacterium breve | reverse complement strand
GGACCACCCCCGACAACCCCAAGTCCGTCATCAGCCTGGCGACGGTGCAGCGCGCGGCGAGGAGCGCTTCGCGGCGCAACTGGCGCCACACCTTGTCGACGCCATCCACCGCTTCCTGCTCGTGCCAGACGCGGTGAAGCTCGGGCCGCAGCGCGTCATCGCGCTGCGCCCGGACCGACCGGCGCGTCGGATCGGCCTGCTGCGCTTTGAGGCGCCAATACGTCGACGGGGCGATCGGTCCGTGCGCACAGATCGACTCGACCCCGTACGTCTCGCGCTGCGCATCGACGCACGCGACCATCACTTCCATCGGCGGTCGCGCTCCGCCTGGGCGAAAAACGCCGCGGCCTTCCGGAGGATGTCGTTGGCGTGTTTCAACTCGCGATTCGCGCGCTCCAGCGCCGTGAGACGCTCCCGCTCGCTGGTCGTCAGGCCCGGGCGCTGGCCCGGGTCCCGCTCGGCCTGGCGCACCCAGCGCCGCAGCACCTCGTCGTACAGGCCAGCTTCTCGCCGATGGACCGAATCGCCGCCCACTGCGACGGGGACTCGTGGGTGTGCTCCTGCACCATCCGTACGGCGCGCTCATGTAACTCGGGGGAATACTTGCTCGGTCGTCCCATGGGCTCCATCCTCTCTCGAAATGAGCCCTCCGATAAACCCGGTACGATTCAGGCATAAAAGGACCGACGCGCGCAGCGGCCGGACTGGCGAGGTCCGTCTGGGGTTCGCATCTATCGGCAGGGGCGCGACTACTCGACTGGCTCGGTCGTCTCGTCGGCGGCGATGCGCAGCGATCGGAGAAACCGGCGGTCGTTCGCGGTGACTTCGAAGCCACGGCGAACCGAGACGGCCCTGGACGGCGCCGACACGCCCGTCAGCGCCTGCGGCGCCTGCTGACCTCGGACGGCAAACCCGACCACGGCCTCGAGCGTCACCTTCATCTCGTAGCCGGCCTCGCGCGCCTTCTGGCGGCAGGCCTCCACCTCGGGACTGCTGCCGACAGCGGCGGAGATGGCATCGGCCAGTTCACGGGCCAGGCGGTTGACGAGATCGTCCATCGTTGCGCCTCCGAGTGCGTAAAATCGAGTCTAGGAACAACCGTGAGGCCTGTCAAGGAGTTACAGGCACTGCGCACGGTTGCTCGCGCTACAATCGACCGACCGCGCATGCCCGACCACAGCTTCCCCGGCGAATTCCCATTCACACGCGGCATCCAGCCGACCATGTACCGGGGCCGGCTCTGGACCATGCGGCAATACGCCGGCTTCGGCACCGCCGCCGAGTCGAACGCACGCTACCGCTACCTGCTTGGTCAGGGCGTGTCGGGCCTCAGTGTCGCCTTCGACCTGCCCACGCAGATGGGCTACGACTCCGACCATCCCCTCGCCGAAGGCGAAGTGGGACGCGTCGGCGTCGCCATCGACTCGGTCGAGGACATGGCCGAACTCTTCGACGGCATCCCGCTCGGCACGGTCTCGACGTCGATGACGATCAACGCGACCGCCGCCATCCTGCTGTCGCTCTACATCGCCGTCGCCCGGCGCCAGGGGGTGCCGCTGTCGACAATCTCGGGCACCATCCAGAACGACGTGCTCAAGGAGTACGTCTCGCGCGGCACCTACATCTACCCGCCCCGCGCGTCGCTACGCATCATCACCGACATCTTCGCCTTCTGCGAACGCGACCTGCCGAACTGGAACACCATCTCGATCAGCGGCTATCACATCCGCGAGGCTGGCGCGACCGCCGTCCAGGAAGTGGCCTTCACCCTCGCTGACGGCATCGCCTACGTGCAGGCCGCGCTCGACGTCGGCCTCGACGTGAACCACTTCGGCCAGCGCCTCTCGTTCTTCTTCAACGCGCACAACAACTTCCTCGAGGAGATCGCCAAGTTCCGGGCGGCCCGCCGGCTGTGGGCCACCATCATGCGCGACCGCTTCGGCGCCACCAACCCGCGCGCGCAGCAACTGCGCTTCCACACGCAGACGGCCGGCAGCACGCTCGCCGCGCAGCAGCCGAACAACAACATCGTGCGCGTGGCCGTGCAGGCGATGGCCGCCGTCCTCGGCGGCACCCAGTCGCTCCACTGCAACGGGCTCGACGAAGCGCTCGGGCTCCCGACGGAAGACGCCGCGCGCCTCGCCCTCCGCACGCAGCAGATCATTGCGGCCGAAACCGGTGTCGCCAACACGGTCGACCCGGTCGGCGGGTCCTACGTCATCGAAGCGCTGACCGACCGCATCGAACGCGACGCCACGGCGCTCATCGCCCGCATCGACGCCGCCGGCGGCACGCTGCGCGCCATCGAGACCGGCTTCATTCAGCGCGAGATCCAGGAGTCGGCCTACCGCGCGCAGTTGGCCATCGATGCCGCCGAAACGGTCGTGGTCGGCGTGAACCGCTTCACCGGCGGAGACGCCACACCGATCGAGGTCTTCCAGATCGACCCCACCATCGAACGACAGCAGGTGGACCGCGTGCGCGCCCTCCGTGCCTCGCGCGATGCCGCAGCCTGCAGCCAGGCGGTCGACGCCGTCGGCGCCGCGGCACGCGACGGCAGCAACCTCATGCCGGCGATCATCGCCGCCGTGGAAGCCCGGGCGACAGTCGGCGAAATCTCCGACGCCATGCGCCGCGTCTTCGGCGAACACGAAGAGACGACCACCCTCTGACCGGGCGAGATGACCTCACTCCCTGAACCGGTCCTCTCCGTCCGAGACCTGACGGCCGTCTTCGACCTTCCCGGCGGCACCGCCACGGCGGTCGATCACGTCAGCTTCGAGATCGCCGCCGGCGAAACCCTGGGTCTGGTCGGCGAGTCTGGTAGCGGCAAGTCGGTCACCGCCCTGTCGCTCATGCGCCTGCTGCGCGCACCCGGACGGGTGGCCAGTGGTCAGGTGCGCTTCCAGGGGCGCGACCTGCGGTCGCTCTCCGAACCGGAGATGCGCCGTGTCCGCGGCGCCGGCATCGGCTTCGTCTTCCAGGAACCGATGACCGCCCTCGACCCGGTCTACACGGTCGGCGACCAGATCATGGAAGCGCTGCGTGTCCACGGCCTCGCCTCGGGCCGTGCGGCGGTGACCCGGGCGCGTGAACTCCTCGACGCGGTCCGTATCCCCGACGCCGCCAGCCGCCTGCGCGATTACCCGCACCAGTTGTCGGGCGGCATGCGCCAGCGTGTGTGCATGGCCATCGCCATCGCCTGCCGTCCGGCGCTGCTCATTGCCGACGAGCCGACGACCGCACTGGACGTGACGATACAGGCGGAGATCCTCGAGCTGCTGCGCGACATGCGCCAGGAGCTCGGCCTCGCCATGCTCCTCATCACGCACGACCTCGGGGTCGTGGCCGAGACCGCCGACCGCGTTGCCGTCATGTACGCCGGCCGCATCGTCGAGCAGGGCCCGGTGCGTGATGTCCTGCGCGACCCGCAGCATCCGTATACGCGCGGCCTGCTGACGTCGCTGCCGGGCGCGACCTTCGGCCAGCCGCTGCGTCCGATTGCCGGGAGTGTGCCGCTCCTCGGCGCCTTCCCGAACGGCTGCACGTTCCACCCGCGCTGCCCAGACCGGTTCGCGCCGTGCGACGCGGCCATCCCGGGCGCGTTCCACACCGGTCCGGACCGCACGGTCCGCTGCTTCCTGCACGACGACCATGCCGCTCGTTGACGTCCGGCATCTCACGAAGAGCTTCACGCGTGGCGGCAGCCTGCTCGGCGCCGGCCGCACGGTTCGCGCGGTGGACGATGTGAGCTTCAGCATCGAGGCGGGCGAGACGTTCGGCCTCGTCGGCGAGTCGGGCAGCGGCAAGACGACCACAGGCCGGTGCCTGCTCAGGCTCATCGAACCGAGCAGCGGCGCCGTGCGCTTCAGGGATGAAGACGTGCTGGCATTCGCGCCAGCGCGGCTGCGCGAGGCTCGACGCGACATGCAGATCGTCTTCCAGGATCCGTACGCGTCGCTGAACCCGCGGATGCGCGCGCGGGAGATCGTCGAGGAACCGCTGGTGATCCACGCGATCGGCACCAGGAACGAGCGGCGCGAGCGCGCCGCTGATCTGTTCCAGCTGGTCGGACTCGACGCCGCGTACCTCGAACGCTACCCGCATCAGTTCAGCGGTGGCCAGCGCCAGCGCGTCGGTCTCGCACGCGCGCTTGCGCTGAACCCGCAGTTCGTCGTGCTCGACGAACCGGTGTCAGCCCTCGACGTGTCGGTGCAGGCCCAGGTCGTCAACCTACTGCTCGACCTGCAGGCACGCCTCCACCTCACCTATCTCTTCATCGCCCACGATCTGCGGCTGGTCGAACACATCTGCCGCCGCATCGCCGTCATGTACCGCGGCCGCATCGTCGAACTCGGCACCACCGCCGCGATCTTTGGCGCGCCGCAGCATCCCTACACGCAAGCGCTGCTGTCAGCCGTCCCCTCACTCGACCCCGACGCCCACCGCCGTCGCACACCGCTGGCCCCAGCGTCGTTCGACGCGGCTGCGCCGCTGAAGGCAGTCGCCGACGGACACTGGGCGGCGATTTAGTCGCTAGTCGCTGGTCACAAGTCGCTAGTCCGCTAGTCGTCGGTCCGCAGTCCGCGTCTGGCACACTGCGTGCGGCTGATGGCCGCAAATGGCAAAAAACGTCCATGAATTGCAGGTTTTCCAGCGTGCATGCCTGGCTGCTGATGAACTATTTGCTGTCATCCGAGCAACGTCTCTTTGGCGGGACCGCGACCTCACCGCGCAGTTGAACCGCGCGTCGGTCCGAGTCGTGTCGGACATCGCAGAGGGATTCGAGCAGAAGACAGACCGGCACTTCGCACGGTATCTGTATGACGCGCGTGGCGGCGCCGCGGAGATCCGGGCTCAGCTCGCCATCGCGCAGCGGCGGGGCCACATCACGACTGCCGACTGCGAGCGAGTGACCGGTACGTATGTCGAAGTGGGCCGCATGCTGAGCGGCCTCATCACGTACCTGGAGCGCGAAGGCCGCGAACATCGCTGGAAAAAAGAAAAGGGCGAGCCGGAATAGCCGACCCGCCCCTCGCCAGGACTGCGGACTTGCGTCTTGCGTCTTGCGACTAAGCGATGCCCTTCTTGAACTCCGCCAGTTCGCCTGCCGTGACGGCGGCCTTCACGAGGGCAGGGTTGCCGCCGCCCTTGGCGGCGCGGTCGGGACCGACGCCTCGGGCGCCTCCTGAGGCCGACACCTGGCTGCTCTGCTTTTCAGGCACCACAGTCTGCTTCAGCGAGCCGAGCCCGAACCCCTTCTTCTTCGGTTCGTCCTTCTTCTCGTCCTTGCTGGAACCGGCCAGGCCCGACGCGCCGTCCGCCACGACGGCGATGGCGGTGATCGGCGCCGGCTGGTACTTGACGTTCGACTTGTACCGCGGCTGCACGGTGGCAGTGGTCTTCGCCGTCGCCAGGCTGGTGATCTTGCCGATGCGATCGGTAGTTTCCGGGTGCGACGCGAACAGGCCGTTCTTCTCCGCCTGATCCTTGTTGCGGTCGGCGAGGCGCTGCAGGAACGCGCCGAGCGCCTTGCCGTCGTAGCCGGCCTTCTGCGGCAGGTCGACACCCACCTTGTCGGCATCGAGTTCGTCGCCACGGTCGTAGGCGTTCTCGAGCACGTTGCCGTAGACCGCGTTCCCGACGCTGCCGAGGAACGACGACCGGTTGGACGCGGCGCTGGTGCCCAGCTTCACCGCACTGTTCTTCCTGAGCGCGTTGATGGTGTGCTTGCGCGTGACGTGGCCGATCTCGTGACCGAGCACACCGGCTAACTCCGCCTCGTTCTGGATGAGGCCGAGGGCGCCGCGCGTGATGTGGACGAAGCCGCCTGGTGACGCGAACGCGTTGACACCGTCGGTGTCGAGCACGATGAAGGTCCACGGCAGGTCGGGGCGGTCGGACGCCTTGGCGAGCGTCATCCCCACGAGCGTGACGTACTTGTGGATGGCCGGGTCCTGCACCACGCCGAAACGCTGCCGGACCTTGGTGCTGACGTCGGCGCCGATCGTCTGCTCCTCTTCATCCGTGAAGGTGAGGTCGTCGATCTTCTTCTTCGTATCCTGCACCTGCTGGGCGCGCCGGACGGCGCCGCCGAGCCCGCCCAACTGCGCAAAAGCCGGAGTGCTGAAGGCGAGGAGGGTAAGCGCGAGCACTGTCTTCTTCATACACGAGCCTCTTTGGTGGCCACCGGTGTCGCGTCGGATATGGCGGCGATCGTATCAGGAGCGGATCGACCGATGACCTCGAAAATCGCGACCGGCTTGGTCTTCCCTTTGACAACCACGTCGCCCAGCGGTCTGAACACATACTGTCCAGTCAGCCGCTGCCGCGTCTCGTCACTGATGATGATGTGGGTCGAGTACTGCTTGTTGAGCGATTCGAGCCGCGACCCCAGGTTCACGGCGTCGCCGATGACGGTGTAGCTCATGATCTGGTCCGACCCGATGTTGCCGGCGATCATCGGCCCGGTGTTGACGCCGATGCCGATGTCGACCTGCACGTCGAGCCCATCAGCCACCCACTTCTCGTTCAACTGGCGCAGTTCGGCCAGCATGTCGAGCGCGGCCTCGACCGCGTGGTCGGCGTGTTGCGGATCGTCGAGCGGGGCGCCGAACAGCGCCATGACCATGTCGCCCACGAACTTGTCGACGGTGCCCTTGTGGCGGAACACAATCTCGACCATGCGCGTGAAGTACTCGTTCAGCATGTGAACGATCTCCTCCGGCTGGCCCTTCTCCGTCAGGGTGGTGAAGCCGCGAATGTCGGAGAACAGCACGGTCATGTCACGTCGCTGCCCACCGAGGCGGGCCAGGTCTGGATTGGCGACGAGCTGCGCGTAGACGTCCTTCGAGACGTACTGGCCGAACAGGCGCTTCATCTTGCGCTTCTCGCGCCCCTCGATGAAGTACTGGTACGCCACCCCGCCGAACAGCGCGACCGACGAGGCGAACACCGGCTGCGTCACGTTGAGCCAGGTGCCGCCGGCGAAGAGGCGCGTTGCCGCCCAGCCGAACATGGCGAGCAGCCCCAGCGTCGCCGCACTCGCCCACCACGCCGGCAGCATGGTGGCCAGCACGCCCACCGCGAGCGCGACGCCGAGCACCGTGGCGACGCGCCCGGCGTCTGACGCCGGCGCCAGGAAGTGTCGCGACAGGACGTCGTCGGCCACGGCGGCATGCACCTGGATGCCCGGCATCTTGCCGCCCGCGAACGGCGTCTCGAAGACGTCGTACAACCCGGACGCCGTGACGCCGACGAAGACGATCTTGTCCTTGAACACCGCGGGGTCGACGTTCGGCTTCTCGCCCGCCAGGATCTGCTCTTCCGAGTAGAGCAGGTCGAAGAACGCATAGCTCGGGTACGGCCGGCTCTTCATGTCGGCGAGCAGCGCCGGGCCACGGAAATCGACGAGTCCCCACTGGTAGGCCTGGATGCCGTCCGCGGTGCGCACCGTGCGCATCTGTACGGGCATCGGCGTCGTGCCGAGGTGCAACGTGTCGCGCCCGGTGCGAATCGTCGCCGGGTCGAGCTGCACCGACGTCAGGGCCGCGGCCAGTCCGAGCGACGGCAGCGCGCGCGTGCCGACGCGCACGAATGGCACGGTGTGCCGCAACGGACCGTCAGGGTCGAGCACGAAGAGGTTGTGTCCAAAGCCGGCCACGGCAGCGGCCAGCGCCGCGAACGGCGGGAAGATCATCTTCCGCTCGGCCACGAACGGCGAGTCGAGCGTGAAGCCGGCATCGGGCACCACCGCCGCGCCGTCGGCCGCTTCGCCTTCGTAGGTGGCGTCGGCCAGCATGATGACGTTGCCCGACTTCTTCACCGAGTCGATGAATGCCTGGTCGGACTCGGCGCCCGACACAGTGTCGCCACCGAAGGCGAACCCTTCGCGGGTATCGGCTTCGGCGAAGCTGACGTCGTAGGCGATGACCTTCGCAGGCGCCCGCTGCAGGAAGTCGATGAGCATCGAGTGCACGGCCCGCGGCCACGGCCACCGCCCCGCATTCGGCTGCAGGTTCCTGAGGGAGTATTCGTCGATCTCGACCAGCGCCAGATCGCGGCGCGCCGTCGCCGGCCTGGAGGTGCGGGTGAGGCGCCAGTCGTAGGTGCGGAACTCGATCGACTGGAGCGGATCGACGCTGCCGGCCGACTGCCGCGCAAACACCAGCGCGAGCCCCAGCACGAGGGCGCCTGCGCCAAGTCCCAGTACCAGCCCTGCTATCGCCTTGCGCACGCTGCCTGCTTGTCCGGCGCTGTTGCGCCTAGATGTCGAACGCCAGCCCTTCGCAGGCGGCGTCGGTGGATGGGAACACGCGACGCGCGGCTCCCACAATCTGCGTCAGCTCGATGTCGGTTCGACCGGGCTTGTGATGGAAGAGGAACAAGCGGCCCGCATGGCACTGCGAGGCGAACTCGGCCACCTGCCGCCAGTCGCCGTGGCCCCAGCCGCGGTGCCTGACCAGTTCGTCCGGGGTGAAGTGGGCGTCGGAGATGAGCGCCGCGCACCCCTTGCAGAATTCGAGCAGCGGTTCGTCGACCGCGGGGTTGCCGAACTCATGGTCGGTGACGTAGCACAAGTCGCCGGTGCGGCCATGGATGCGGTACGCGAACGCACCGCCAGGATGCGTGAGCGGTTGCACGCTGACGGAGAACCCGCCGATCTCGTGGCGGGACGCCTCGATGAACGTCACCGTTGGACGGTTCGGCAGGCCCGCGAACGGCACCGGAAAGTTCGGCGGCTGGAATAGCGTCTCGATCCAGTCGGCCGGCACGTCGGCGAGCGCCGGCGCGAAGACCTCCGGTGTCCAGCCCGGGCTGAAGAGCGGGCCGAAGAACGGCAGGCCCTGCGTGTGATCCCAGTGGTAGTGCGAGAGGAGGAGTGGTGTGGGGCGAGGCTCGCCGGCAAACGTATCGCTGAGGCCGACCAGGCCGGAGCCGCCATCGAGAATGAGGTAGGAACCGCGCCGGTCGTCGCGCACTTCGACGCAGGGCGTGTTGCACCCGAATCCGATGGCCGCGGGTGTGGCCCACGGCACCGATCCCCGAACTCCCCAGAAGCGAATCCGCATCAGTGTCCGAGGATGATAGCCCGGGACTTTGCGCCACGCGCCATCCGTCGCTCACGCGATTGCGCGAAATGTCGCGATCGATGACGCGTTGCCAAGGGCACCCGGTTAGGCGGCGCGCGTGACGTCCTGCTCGACCTGGCCGTCGCGGATGTGAATGGCGCGGCGGGCGTAGGCGGCCACTTCCGGCTCATGGGTAACAAGGACGATGGTGTTACCGGCGGCATGGAGGCGTTCGAACAGCCCCATGATTTCCACGCCGGTCTTCGAATCGAGGTTGCCGGTCGGTTCGTCGGCTAGCAGGATGGAGGGGTTGTTCACGAGCGCGCGGGCGATGGCGACACGCTGGCGCTGGCCGCCCGAGAGCTCGTTCGGCCGGTGGGTCATGCGCGTCGAGAGTTCCACCTTGTCGAGCGCGGACTTCGCCCGCTGCTCGCGTTCCTTCGCCGACACACCGGCGTAGACCAGCGGAAGTTCGACGTTCCGGAGTGCCGTCGCCCTCGGCAGCAGGTTGAACGTCTGGAACACGAACCCGATCTCTTCGTTGCGGATGCGGGCCAGCTCGTTGTCGTCCATCTGGCTCACCTGCTTGCTGTTCAGCAGGTAGGAGCCCTTGCTGGGCGTATCGAGGCAGCCGATCAGGTTCATCAGCGTCGACTTGCCCGAGCCCGATGGCCCCATGATGGCGACGTATTCGCCCCGTTCGATTTGAATCGAGACGCCGCGCAGAGCATGAATCTGCTCATCGCCCATCTGGTAGGACTTCCAGAGATCGACGGTTTCAATCAGGGCCATAGCTGCTCATCATAGACGACCGGCGGCGACCGGCGGTTCCGCCGGTGGTCGTTGGTCGTTGGTCGTTGGTCGGAAGGGCTCTGGGCGGATCGGAGTGGCTGACCGCGTAAGAGGTTGGGGTGTCACCGGCGTGTGGGATTGGCTACCCACCGCCTCCCATTGCTCGTCGGTTCGACGCACGGTGAGGGTATGCGGAAGTCCTGAGGGCTCGTCATCGCGACTGGACCTCGCCACGGCGGACGCGATCGGGACCCGTCTGTGAAATATCATCGTTCGTGTCAGACCGCATCGGACGGGATTCGTCGTGACGCGAGTAGCCTGCCTGACCCGTCGTGATTGACTCCCTATGACCGTTGCCCGTGCGCTCGAACCGGCCACCGACCCGAAGATCCGCACACGTGGCGGCGACTACTTCCGCAGTGGCGCCGTGGTGCACTTCGACCCGCAGCTGACCTTCGTCTACGCGGTGGTGCGCGGCTCTGACGACTACGTCGTGCGCCTCGAACTCGGAGACGGGGCCCTCCTGGGCACCTGCACCTGCCCGTTCTTCAACGACCGCCTCGAACCGTGCAAGCACCTCTGGGCCGTCGCGCTCGCCTGCGATGCGCGCGGGGCGCTGCAATCGCCCGACACGATTCCGTCCGTCAAGCTCGACTTCGTGGCCATCCCCCTCGACGACGAGCCGAACGAAGACGACGGGACGCCAGAGGACCCCGAATTCCACCGTTCGAGCCAGGTCGCGCCGCGCCCGCGCGACGGACGCCTGTCCGACTGGCGGCAGACCCTCGCCGCCATCGCCGCGACGCCACTGCCGGAGAGCGGCCGGCGCATGGTGCCATCATCGGGCCAACTGCTCTATGTCATCGACCTGGCGGCCTCGCAGGCCGCCGCCATGCTCGTCGTTCACCTGCTCGCGCAGGAGCGGAAGCAGAACGGCGACTGGGGGATCCCGAAGCCTGCGCGCATCAGCAGCGCTCACGTCGCCGCCCAGCCGGAAACGGATCGCCTCATCCTCGGACGCCTGGCCGGCGCCCGCCCCGTGCACGACTGGGCCTGGTCCGCCGTCGGCGGCGACCTTCCCTCGGTGTTCCATCTGCGCGGCGTCGTCGCCGACGACCTGCTGCCGACGATCTGCGGGACGGGCCGATGTCGACTGGCCCTGACACGCGTGCCGACGTCGCGTCCGCAGGACGCTCCGCTCGCCGAACTGGTCTTCGACGGCGGGGCGCCGTTCACGGGAGTGCTTCGCGTCACGCGAGACGACAGCGCGGGCGTCTACGCCGTGGGCGGCGAACTCGTTCGCGACGACACCACGATTGCGCTCGACGCGGTGCACCTGCTGCTCGACAACGGGATCGCGCTCACCCGGAGCGGCGCCGTTCGCCTCGAACCGGGCGGCGTCGTGCCGTGGCTGCACCAGTTGCTGGCGCGCGGCAGGTTGCAGGTGCCGGTGTCGGAAGCGGCGCGCCTGCGCGACGCGCTGCTGATGTCGGGCACGTCGGATGCGGCCGGGCTTCCAGAGGAACTGCGCACGGGCATCCTGGACACGGCGCCGGTGCCGCATCTGGCACTTCGCTCGCCACGCCAGGGAGCCAGGTTCCTGCAGGCGGACCTCTTGTTCGCCTACGACGGCGGACCCGCGCAGGCGGCCTCCACCGTGCCGCTCGTGCCCACGCACGACCCGCAGATCATGGCACGGCGCAAGCCCGACGCTGAACAGCTGGCACACGCCCGCCTGCATGCCCTGGGGGCGCGCACAGCGTGGGCTTCGTGGGAAGGGCGACAGGTCATACAGGTGGCGACGACCGACATTCCTCGGATCGCGCGACTGCTCGTGGGCGAGGGCTGGCACGTCGAGGCAGACGGCCAGCGCTATCGCGTGGCCGCCGCGGCCCCCTCCCTGCACGTCACCTCGGGCCTCGACTGGTTCGAACTGCGCGGCGACGCGGTGTTCGACGACCAGCGAACAACCCTGCCGCAGTTGCTGGACGCCATTCGCGGACAACACGGAACGGTGCGGCTGGGCGACGGCACGATCGGGATCCTGCCCGAGGAATGGATGCGCGACTTCGCACCGTTCGCCCTGGGCACACGCTCCAAGGACCACGTGCGGTTCAGGCCGTCGCAGGTGGCGTTGCTGGATGCGCTGCTCGCGACCACACCCGAGGTGGACTGGGACCGGCGGGCGGCAGCCGCACGCGATCGACTGCGCACCTTCGACACGATCAGTCCGGCCGACCCACCTCCCAGCTTCGAGGGGACGCTTCGCCCGTACCAGCGCGAAGGCCTGGGCTGGCTCGTGTTCCTCCGCGAGTTCGGGTTCGGCGGCTGCCTGGCTGACGACATGGGACTCGGCAAGACCGTCGTGGTACTTGCACTGCTCGATGGTCGGCGTCATCAGCGCCAGACCGCGGGCCAGACGCCGCAGCCATCACTGGTCGTCGTGCCGCGATCGGTGCTGTTCAACTGGCAGCAGGAAGCCGCACGGTTCGCACCGCAGCTGAAGGTGCTGGACTTCTCGGGTGCCGATCGCGCCAGTCGCATGCACCGGATCTCGGAGAGCGACCTCGTGCTCGTCACCTACGGCACGCTCAGGCGCGATGCCGCGGCGCTGGCGGGCGTGGCGTTCGACTACGTCATTCTCGACGAGTCGCAGACGATCAAGAACGCCAACACGGTTGCGGCCAGGTCGGCCCGGTTGCTGAAGGGCGAGCATCGGCTCGCGCTGAGCGGCACGCCTGTGGAGAACAGGATCAGCGATCTATGGAGCCTCGTCGAATTCCTGAACCCGGGATTGCTGAGCGGCGCCACCGCGTTCGGACGCGCCTTCTCCGGCAACACCGGCGGCGACGAACTGCGACTGCTGGGTCGCGGCCTGCGCCCGTTCATCCTGCGACGCACGAAGGCGCAAGTGGCGTCGGAACTGCCATCGAAGACCGAGCAGACGATTGTGTGCGAGCTCGAACGGCGGCAGCGCACGCTCTACAACGAACTCCGCGACCATTATCGACGCACGCTGCTCGGCAAGGCCGACACCTGGCCGCGCGCGAAGCTGCAGGTGCTTGAGGCGCTGCTGCGCCTGCGGCAGGCCGCGTGTCATCCGGCGCTCGTCGACCCGACGCGCGCCGATGACCCGTCGGCCAAGCTCGACCTGCTGGTGCCGCGCCTGGTCGAGACCGTGGAGGACGGACACAAGGCGCTTGTCTTCTCGCAGTTCACGAGCTTCCTGGCCCTGCTTCGTACGCAACTCGATGCGCGCGGGATCCCGTACCAGTATCTCGACGGTCGAACGAAGGATCGCGCGGCCCGCATCGATCGGTTCCAGAACGACGATGGGTGCCGGTTGTTCCTCATCAGCCTCAAGGCCGGTGGGGTGGGGCTGAACCTGACTGCCGCAGACTACGTGTTCATTCTCGACCCGTGGTGGAACCCGGCGGCGGAAGCGCAGGCGGTCGACCGCGCGCACCGCATCGGGCAGACCCGCAACGTCTTCGCCTACCGGCTCATCGCGCGCGATACGGTCGAAGAACGCGTGCTGGAACTGCAGCAGCGCAAGCGCGAGCTCGCCGAGGCCATCATCACCGCCGATAACAGCGTGATCCGCTCCCTGCAGAGGGAAGACCTCGAACTGCTGCTGTCGTAGGTGAAGTCGTCCGGCTGAAGCCGGACACTACAGTTGTCCAGTCGCCACCGGGCGACTAACGACTAACGACCATTACGTTTCGTTCTCGTACTGCGCCTTCAGCTTCGCCATCATGCTCGGGTCGGCCAGCGTCGTGGTATCGCCGACCGCCTTGCCTTCGGCGATGTCGCGTAGCAGGCGGCGCATGATCTTGCCCGAGCGGGTCTTCGGCAAGTCGGCGGTAAAGATGATGTCGTCCGGCTTGGCGATGGCGCCGATCTTCTTTGCGACGTGCTCGCGCAGCAGCTCGAGATGCGCCTTCGTGCCGAAGATCCCTTCCTTCAGCGTGACGAAGGCCGCGATCGACTGCCCCTTGATCGCGTGCGGCTTGCCGACCACGGCGGCCTCGGCCACGCTCGGGTGGTCGACGAGCGCACTCTCCACTTCCATCGTGCCGATCCGGTGCCCCGCCACGTTCAGCACGTCGTCCACCCGGCCGAGCAGCCAGAAATTCCCTTCGGCGTCCAACTTCGCGCCGTCGCCGGTGACGTAGACGCCGAGCCCCCACTTGTTCCAGTACTGACGAGCGTACCGCTCGGGATCGCCGTAGATGCCGCGCAGCATGGAGGGCCAGGGGCGCGTGAGGGCCAGCAGCCCGCCGCCGGCAGGAATGGTCTCGCCCTTCTCGTTGCGAATTTCGGCAGAGATGCCTGGGAACGGACGCGACGCGGACCCGGGGCGCGTCGTGGTGACACCAGGCAGGGGGGTGATCATGATGGCGCCGGTCTCGGTCTGCCACCACGTGTCGACCACCGGGCAGCGCTCGCCGCCGATGAACTTGTAGTACCAGACCCAGGCCTCGGGGTTGATCGGTTCACCCACCGAGCCGAGCAGGCGCAGCGACGACAGGTCGTGCTTCGCCGGCCAGTCGGTGCCCCAGCGCATGAAGGCGCGAATCGCCGTCGGGGCCGTGTAGAGGATGGTGACGCCGTACTTCTCGATGATCGACCAGAAGCGGTCCTTCTGCGGCCAGTCCGGGGCGCCCTCGTACATCATCACCGTGGCGCCGTTCGCCAGCGGCCCGTACACCACGTAGCTGTGCCCGGTGACCCAGCCGATATCAGCCGTGCACCAGTAGACGTCCTCGTCCTTCATATCGAACACGAGCTTGGTGGTGGCGTAGGTGCCGGTGAGGTAGCCGCCGGTCGTGTGCACGATCCCCTTCGGCTTCCCGGTGGTGCCCGACGTGTAGAGGATGTAGAGCATGTCCTCGGCGTCCATCGGTTCGGGCTCGCACCTGGCCGATGCGTCCTGCATCAGGCGGTGGTACCAGTGGTCGCGCCCTTCCTTCACGTGCACCATCTTCATCGCCTGCTCGCCGCGCTGGACGATGACGACGCTTTCAATGGACGGCGTGCCTTCGAGTGCCTCGTCGGCCATCTGCTTCAACGGCACGATCTGGCCACGGCGATAGCCGCCGTCGGCGGTGACCAGCACCTTGCACAGGGAATCGTTGATGCGATCGCGCAGCGACTCGGCGCTGAAGCCGCCGAACACCACGCTGTGCACGGCGCCGATGCGCGCGCAGGCCAGCATGGCAATGGTCAGTTCGGGGATGAGCGGCAGGTAGAGGGCGACGCGGTCGCCCTTCGTCACGCCGAGCGACTTGAGGACGTTCGCGAACTGCGACACCTCGCGATAGAGGTCGTGATAGGTGAGCGTGCGACGATCGCCAGGCTCTCCTTCCCAGATGATGGCGGCCTTGTTGCGCCGCGGGCCACGGACGTGGCGGTCGACGCAATTCACGCTGGCGTTGAGCTTCCCGCCGACGAACCACTTCGCGTGTGGCGGCTGCCAGTCGAGCACCTGGGTCCACGGCGTCGACCACTCGAGTTCAGCCGCGAACCTCGCCCAGAACGCCTCGGGATCGCGGGCGGCCTCCGCGTAGATCGCCTCGTCGCGCACGAGCGCCTGCGCGCGGAACGCCTCGGAGGGAGGGAACGTGCGGTCTTCGCGGAGAAGGTCGCTGAACTCGGCGGTCGTGGGATCGGCCATGCGCCGATTCTAACTCCGGATGTCGTCTCAGGCGGACTGGCGCGCTACGACTTCGGCTTCGCGAACAGCACGGCGCCGACCACCCCCGCCAGCGTCGATACGATCGAGCCGACGACGAGCGTGAACACGTACGCGATGAGGCGAAGGAGCATGACGCCTAAGAGCCCCGGACCGCGGTCGAGGTTGAACTCGGCGACACCCGATCCCGACATGTCGCGCAGCCGCTCGAGCAGTTGCCGCTCGACGGGACCGACAAGCAGGCCGATGGGGATGGAGAGCACGAACTGGCAAGTGGCACCGAACAGGCCGGCCAGCAGGCCGACGATGGCACCGTCAGCGGCAGTGATCGGGCCCGGCCGGTTCTGCTGGAGCAGATAGGCCGCGAGCAGCCCGCCGGTGACGACCCAGAGACAACAGCAGAGGTTACCGGCACTGATGATGGGCGGCGCGGACAACACCCCCATCACGAGACCGCCGAGCAGCGCCGGTTGCAGGTAGGTGGACATCAGGACGGTCGGACGGCGCGGACGATGGCGAGCGCGTGCCCACCATCGTCCGGTCAGTTGTCAGTTGCTAGTCGTAGTACTCGCGACCCAGGTGCGTGATCAGTTCCTCACCCTGGAGATAGCGCAGCGTGTTCTTCAGCTTCATCAGCTGGATGAACAGGTCGTGCTCGGGATAGAGGTCCTTCGCGTGCATCGGCGCCTTGAAGTAGAACGACAGCCACTCCTGGATGCCCTTCATGCCCGCGCGCTTCGCCAGGTCGAGGAACAGCGCCACGTCGAGAACGATGGGCGCCGCCAGGATGCTGTCGCGGCAGAGGAAGTTGATCTTCAGCTGCATCGGGTAGTTCAGCCAGCCGAAGATGTCGATGTTGTCCCAGCCCTCTTTGTTGTCACCACGGGGCGGGTAGTAGTTGATGCGGACAACGTGCGCGATGTCCTTGTAGAGATCCGGATAGAGGTGGGGCTGGAAGATGTAGTCCAGCGCGCCCTTCTTGCTCTCTTCCTTCGTCTTGAACGACTCCGGGTCGTCGAGCACCTCGCCGTCGCGGTTGCCGAGGATGTTCGTCGAGTACCAGCCGCTGACACCGATCATGCGGGCCTTGAGGCCCGGGGCGATGACGGTCTTGATGAACGTCTGGCCGGTCTTCATGTCGTTACCGCAGACAGGCGAACCGGTCTTCGCCGCGAGTTCCTGCAGCGCGGGCACTTCGGCGCTCATGTTCGGTGCCGCGTTGCCGTAGGGGAGCCCTTCGCTGATCGCCGCATACGCGTAGATCATGCTGGAGGCGATCGCCGGGTCGCTCTCGGCCAGGCCCTGCTCGAACGCCGCCAGTGACGCATGACACGGCGCTTCGGTGGCAAACACCTCGGTGCTGCCCGCCCAGATGACGACGATGCGGTCGCAGCCGTTCGTCGCCTTGAAGTTCCGGATGTCAGCGATCAGTTGATCGGCGAGGTCCTTCTTGTTCTTGCCCGTCTTGACGTTCGGGCCGTCGAGCCGCTTGACGTAGTGACGGTCGAACACGGCCGACATCGGCTTGACAGCGGCGAGCTCGTCCTTGACCTGCTCGAGCAGCTTGTCTTCGAGCACGCCCGCGTGCTTGGCAGCCTCGTAGCAGTTGTCCTCGAAGATGTCCCATCCGCCGAACACGATGTCGTTCAGCGTGGCGAGCGGGACGAACTCCTTGATCAGCGGCGTGCGACCATCGGTGCGCTTGCCGAGACGAATCGTGCCCATCTCTGCGAGAGAGCCGATCGGTTTCGCGAGCCCCTTCCGGATGGCGAAGACGCCGGCAATGGTAGTTGTGCTGACGGCACCGAGTCCGACAAGCAGGACGCCAAGCTTGCCCTTGGCAGGCGCGATTTGAACAGGTGTAGACACAGAGAAAAACTATATCATCTCCGGTTGATGTTCTCGTTTCTTGGAAAAACCAACCCATACCTGCTCATGACGGGCATGACCGGCGTGAAGATGGGCGACCAGATACTGCAGGTCGGCTGCGCCGACGGCGGCGCCCTGGCGGCGGTTGCCGCGAAGGTGGGCCTGTCTGGCCGCGCACTGGCCGTTGTGCCCGACATCGCCACTGCCGTCCGCGTGCAGAAGGGCGCACAACGCCAGGGCGTCCTCGTCGACGTCGAAGTTGGACCGCCAACGACCCTGCCGGCCGGCGACGCCGACATCGACCTGGTCGTGCTGGACGACGCTGCCAGGCAGTTCGCCTCGCTCGACACCGGCGCGCAGACCGCCATCGTCCAGGAAGCGGTGCGCGTGCTGAAACCGGGCGGTCGCGTCCTGGTCGTCAGCGCCCTGCCGGCCGAAGGGCTGGCGGCAGTGCTCGGCCGCGGCCCGAAAGGGCCCGCCTACGACGCGACGCCCGTCCTCGAAGCCGGCGGCTGCCGCTTCGTCCGCCTCCTCGGCGAACGCGAAGGGCTCAGATTCGTCGAGGGGACGAAAAGTCGCTAGTCGCTAGTTGCAGGTCCCAAGTCATTAGGCATTCGTCGTTAGTCGACTTGCGACTTGCGACTATCTGAGGCACGTCAAGTGCCGGCCGCCGTCGACCGCGATCGTCTCGCCGGTCATCCACGCCGCGTCGTCGGACGCCAGGAACAGGATCATCGCCGCCACTTCCTCGGGCTGGCCGGGGCGCCCGAGCGGGTGGGTTTCCTTCGAGCGCTGCAGGAACGCCGCGTAGGCGGTCTCGTCCATCCCGCCGCGCTTGTGCAGATTGGTGATCGTCACGCCGGGATTGACGCCGTTCACGCGGACGCCGAACGGCGCCATCTCGAGCGCCGTGCAGCGCGTGAGGTGGTCCATGGCGGCCTTGCTCACGTTGTAGGCGAGCACGCCGGCGAACGCGCGCAGGCCGTTCACGCTGGAGACGTTCACCACCGACCCCTTGCGCTCCTTGAGGTGCGGCACCGCCGCACGCATCAGCCGGAACGGCGCCCGCACGTTCACCCCCATCATCGCGTCCCACTTCGCATCGTCGGTCGCGTCGATCGTGCCGGTGGCGATGACGCCGGCGGCATTTACGAGGACGTCGATGCCGCCGAAGGCCGTGACCGCGGCCGTGACAATCCGCTCGGCCGCGCCGTCGGCCGTGATGTCGGCGTCGCAGGCAACGAGGCGACCCGTTGCGGCGGACGGGTCGGCGGTCATCTCGCGCAGCGCGTCGGCACTGCGGCCAACCAGCAGGACGTTGGCGCCGCGCCTGGCGAATTCAAGCGCTGCGGCGCGACCAATGCCGCTGGTGGCGCCGGTGACAATGACGGACTTGCCGGTGAACTGGGACATGGGGGGACAGTGTAGTCGCAAGTCGCAAGTCGCAAGTCGCCAGTCGTTGGTCGTTGGTCGTTGGTCGTTGGTCGCCAGGCCTCGCTGGTTCGTCGCCTGAGGCGGACAGTGCGCGGCTCCCATACCTGACAGGTCACGCGGCATCGGCGCGGAAACGCCGGGAATTCACGGCAGCGATACCCGGCAGTCCTTTTGCTCTCTGTCACCAGCGGCAACCTGTGACCATTCGCGCCCTTCTCCTCTCGGCACTCGTCGTGGCGGCCGCCGGCTCGCTGGCCGCGCAGCAACCGCCGGCTGCGCCTCCGGCCCAGCCCGGCGGGCGGTTCCGGAGCGGCGTCGACCTGATCAACGTCACCGCCACGGTGTCGGATGCCAGCGGACGGTTCGTGCCGGACCTGCGGCAGGACGACTTCGTGGTGTACGAAGACGGTCGTCCGCAGGCGGTCACCTACTTCAGCGCCGACCGGGTGCCCGTCAGTCTCGGTCTGGTGCTCGACACCAGCGGCAGCATGGCCGGCGAGAAGATCGACGATGCGAAGTCGGCGCTCGACCGCTTCGCCTACGACCTGCTCGACGAGCGCGACGAGCTGTTCCTCTACCGCTTCAGTGACCACCCGGTCTTCGTGCAGGGGTGGACATCGGACCGCGCGTTGCTGTCCCGCGCCATCGGACGCGTCTCGCCGAACGGCGGCACGGCCATGTACGACGCCGTGCTCGAGGCGCTGCCGCTGGCCGCCACGGGCCGTCACGCCAAAAAGGCACTGGTGGTGATCTCCGACGGCAACGACACGTCGAGCATCGCCACGCTGAACGATGTGCGCGAACGCCTGCGCGGCAGTGCGGTGCTCGTCTATGCCGTCGGCATCGACGGCGACAGCCTCGATCAGTTCCGGCGCACGCCGCCCCAGCCCCGCATCCCGCCGAGACCACGCAGCCCGTTCCCGCCTGGCGGCGGCCGTCTGCCGGGAGGCGGACCGGGTGGTCGATTGCCGGTGTTCCCGCAGATTTTCGGGCCGGGCAGCCGGCAGTTCCCCTCCGGCAACGACGACCGCGTGAACGTGTCGGCCTTGCGCGACATGACCGACGACAGCGGCGGGCGCACCGAGATCGTGCACACCGCACGCGACCTGAACCCGGCCACGGCGAGCATTGCCGACGAACTGAGCAAGCAGTACTCGATCGGCTACGTCTCGCCGGCCGGCCACGACGGCCAGTGGCATGCGATCCGGGTGGAGTTGCGTAACCGCTCGTACCGAGTCCGCGCGCGCCGGGGATACGTCGCAAGTTAGAATATCGCGGTGTCTCTTCTGTCGACCGCCCTGGGGCTGAGCCTCCTGGGCAGCTTCGGTGGGCTGTCCGTCGCGTCCACCCTCCTGCTGTTCAACGAATCGCTTCGCACGAAGATCGTGCCGTGGCTGGTGAGCTACGCCGTCGGGGCGCTGCTCGGCGCCTCGCTCCTCGGACTCATCCCCGAGGCCCTTGCGGAACTGCCGCCGGACCGGGTCCTCGGCTCCCTCCTCGCCGGCATCGTCGTCTTCTTCATCCTGGAGAAGCTGGTACTGCTACGCCACTGCCACACCGATCACTGCCAGGTGCACGGCGCCGCGGCGCAGATGGTGATTATCGGCGACGCGTTCCACAACTTCATCGATGGCGCCATCATTGCGGCGGCCGTCCTCACCTCGGTGCCGCTCGGCATCAACACCGCCATCGCGATCGCGGCACACGAGATCCCGCAGGAGGTGGGCGACTTCGCCATCCTGCTGCATTCGGGGTTCTCGCGAAAGCGCGCCATGGTGCTGAACGTCGCGTCTGGCGCTGCCGGCATCGCGGGCGCCCTGGTCGGCTACAGCATGGTGAGCGTCCTGCCGCACGTGCGGCCGTACATTCTCGCCTTCTCGTCGGCCAGCATGCTCTACATCGCCATGTCCGACCTGATCCCCGATCTGCATCGCGGCACGGTCGATCGGAACTCGCTGCGGCAGGTGCTGCTCATCGCTGCCGGTATCGGTACGGTGATGCTGCTCGGCCGTCTCTCGCACTGAAGCCGACCTCGTCGTCCACGACAGCGCCTGCGCGACCGTCGCCTCGCGTGGACACCTCGCCGCGCGACACCCGTCACTCGCTCGAAAACACCAGCTTCTTCAACGTCGCGCCGTGGCACTGCCTTTGATCTAACGCTGTGCAGGAGGGTGTGATGAGACGACACATCGGTTTGTTGGTAGCGGGCGTCATGCTGTGCGCGCAGAGTCTGCTGGCTCAGCCGGCGGCACGCAAGGATCTGCAGGTCTTCAACCACATCTCGACCACGGTGAATCGCTACGCGTACTTCACCATCTTCGACGACGTGCGTGCGGACGTACGCGGCGGCGTGGTGACGCTCAAGGGCAAGGTGACGATGCCGTACAAGAAAGACGACATCGCGAAGCGGGTGGCGAAGGTGGACGGCGTGGCTGCGGTCGTCAACGAGATCGAGGTGCTGCCAGTCTCGAACTGGGACGAGCAGTTGCGCTACCGCATTGCGCGGGCGATTTACGGGAACCCGCACTTCTGGAACTATGGTGCGTCGGCGAATCCGTCCATCCACATCGTCGTGGAGCGCGGCCGGGTGACCCTGACGGGCGTGGTGCAGAGCGACGTCGACCGTATGCTCGCGCGGTCGCTGGTCGATCAGTCCGGGGTGTTCTCGGTCACCAACCACCTGCAGACCGTGGCGGAGGCGCGTGACGCACTCGAACAGTCCTGACGCATTTACCGTGGCGCTCGAGTCGGGCCAGCCGGTCACGGCGCTGCACTACAGCGCGGCCGGGCCCGCCTCGGGCGGCACCTACATCCTCGCGCACGGCGCGGGTGCCGGCCAGCAGCACCCGTTCATGACCGCCTGTGCCCGCGCCGTCGCGGCGCGCGGCATCGACGCGGTCACCTTCAACTTTCCCTACACCGAACACGGCCGCAAGCTGCCCGACCGGGCACCGGTGCTCGAAGCCTGCTACGCCGCGGTGATTCGCGCCACACGCCAGCGCCTCGCGTCGGCGCACCGCTGCCTGTTCATCGGCGGCAAGTCGATGGGGGGACGCATGGCGACGCAGCTTGCGGCGTCCGATCAGGCGCTGCCGGTGGCCGGTCTGGTGCTGCTCGGCTATCCGCTACATCCGCCCGGCAACCCCGCGAAGCGGCGCGATGCGCACCTGCCGGCCGTGAAGCGGCCGATGCTCGTCATCCAGGGAAGCCGCGACACGTTCGGCACACCGGACGAACTCCGTCCGGTGTTCGAGCCGCTCACGCCTGCCGCGACGATTCACGTCATCGACGGCGGCGATCACTCGTTCAAGGTGGCGCGCGCCGGCGCCGACGGTCAGGCTGCGATCGATGACGCGCTGCGGCAGACCGCTGTCGAGTGGATGACCACGATTATGCGCACGGTGTAGCTGCTGACCGTCAGGTCGGCCCGAGCGGGTGCTGGGTGATGAGGTGCTCTTCGACGACGCGCCCCTGCATCAGGTGTTCGGTGATGATGCGTTCGAGCACCGGCGGATCGCAGGCGCCGTACCACGCTCCTTCCGGATAGACCACGGCGATCGGTCCACCTTCACAGACGCGCAGGCAGTTCGCCTTCGTACGGAGAATCCCGCCCTGTTCGCTCAACCCCAGCGTCTTGAGGCGCGCCTTCAGGTAGTCCCAGGCCGCCAGGCTGCGCGCCTTATCGCAGCACTTTGGCGTCGTCTGGTCGCAGCACAGGAAGATGTGACGGCGTGCCACCGGCACACCAATCGTTGCGGCGATGGCACGTTGGGAATCGGAGTCAGACATGTGGGGACGTTGGAAGTCAGAAGTCAGAAGTCAGAAGTTCGCGGCTCCGGGCCCATCGCCTACCGGCCATCACCTTCGTTAGAACAACAGCCCCGAGCTGAGCTGGGCGCGGGTGCCGCCATTCGAGCCGTGCGCCACGTCGAACGCCAGCCTGATGACGGTGGCGGTGAACCAGACGCCGCCGCCGGCGCCGCGTTCGAAGTGCTGTCGGCGCAGGTGCGCTCCTGCATCGTATACCGTGGCCGCATCGATGAACGCGCGGACGCCGAGCTTGCCGAGGCTCAGCGGTGACGTGACGGGCCACCGCAGTTCGAGGCTGCCGGCGGCGGTGGTGTCGCCCGCATCGGTGCCCGCCCGAAAGCCACGCAGCGTCGAGTCGCGCCCACGCAGCACCTTCAGGTAGCCGGGGACCGGCTGGTTGGCGCCGTCGCGATAGACGCGCACCACGAGCGTGCTCGGGCCGATGGCGCCGAGGTAGCCGCTGGCGTCGAGCAGGGTTCGCAGTGGCGCCGTCCCCTGCCGGAGGCCAAGCCGCTCGACCGCAGCCCGCACATAGACCGCGTTGCGCGACAACATCGGATCGACGCGCGTGTCGAAGGCGGCGTCGGCCCCTGTGCGCACCACCACGTGGTCATCAGCGCCGAAGGAGACGTGGTCGAGGCCGGCCCAGGCGCCGAGACGAAGCGCGCGCGCCATTCCGCGTTCGCCGCGCAGCCAGAGCTGCTGGCGCGTGTCGGTGGCACCGAGGGCGCGGTTCTCGCGCTGCAGGAGTGCACCGCCCGCACGCACGCGGGCGAAGCGGGTACCGCCCGCACGCTTCTCGAGCTCGACACCCGCGCGATGCTCGCCGCCCCACGTGAGCGGGACCGAGACGCGCGTCCGCGGTCCGGCCACGTTCGGCATCGAGACCAGCGCTCCGTACGTGAAGCCGTAGCCGTCGTCGGAACCGAACAGCGGCAGGAACATCAGCGGCGGCCCACGGCGGCGGACGGCACGCGCCGCCTGGCCATCGCGCATGGGCCGCACAACGACCGCTCCTTCATCGACGATGATGACGAGCAGCACTTGCGACAGGTCCGCGATCGACGCGTAGCGCTTCAGCACCTCGACCCGCTCGAAGCGTCCGCTGCGCGTGAGGCGGGCCGCCACCTCTCCGGGTAGCGCCGGGGTGACCTCGGCACCGATCGGCACGCCGGCCAGGCGCACGATGTCGGACTCGGGCGTCAGGGTATTGCCCTGCACGCGCACGGCCGCGACACGTTCAGTGGGCTGGGCGGCGAACAGGGTGACAGCGAGCAGGAGAGACAGCACGCGTCAGGGCCTGTCCGGGATGCCGATCTTCGATTGCACGTCAGCTTGGCGATAGTTGTCGTACTGGAGGGTGTAGCGCATCTGCATCTGGCCGAAGGCCATCAGCAGACCGACGTGCATCTCGAGTCCACGTGGCAGCCACACGTCCGGGAAGGCCTCGCCCATGGTCATCGACGCGGTGACCTCGTCCATCTGCGCCAGCCACTGCCCCGGGAAGAAGTTCCAGCCGAGATCGTCGAAGGTGTACTTCACGATCTGGTGCGACTCGGGGACGACCCAGAGGGTTACGCGTGACGCCTTGTTCATCAGCCGCATCAATTCGGTGTCGAGGCTCGCGTCGGCGGCGTTGCGCTCGCGCGGTTCGCGCTCGCGGCCCCGCTCGGCGCGGCGCTCCTCTCGGCTCGAGGGGGTGAAGAGCTGGGTGGGGTAATACTCGATACGCAGGACCTCGCGCCCATCGAACTGTTCACGCCCGACCAGCGCGTAGCGCCCCTCGTCGAACCTGAAACGCAGGAAGTAGGCGGACGAGATGAACTGCGGCTGGCGCGACTGGCGAATCAGTCCGTCGACGTCGTGCGGTGCGGCCTCAGCCGGCGCGGCCGGCCCCCGCTCGATAGCCGCGTCGGCGCCGCCGCCGGCCTGGCTCCGGGCCTCTCGCCGCCGTTCGCGCTCGAGGAACTCCTGTTCGTACTCCACGCGGTCGCCTTCGCCAACCACCGCGCCGTTCACGCGCAGCGGACTGCGGATGAAGAAGCCGTCGCGCACGTACCAGGTGTAGTCGCGGCGTTCGCCCCACAGCGGCGTTCCCGCCGGTCCGCGCATCTCGACCTGTTCACGTTCGTCGAGCACGTACTGCTGCAGCTTCTTCCAGTTCGTGTCGCGGGTCTCGACCACCTGCCGCATGAACGCGTCCAGGTCTGTCTGCGCGTGCGGCGTGGCGGTGCCTGCCGTGAGGAGCGCCAGGGCAGCGCACAGCAGGAGGGGACGCAGCCGCGTGCGTGGAGAAGGTACGGGTGGATGCATATGGTGGCGACCGTTTGACCCTATCAGACGCACTCCAAAACCATGAAGTTCCTCGGCGCTGATCGGCGGCGCACACGCGGCCGCCAGCTGAACACTGCTACTATGTAAATCTAACGCGCGGCGCGCGCTTGCCCCCGATGCCACATATCAAGAATCAACCGATGCACGTCTCGTCGTCGGAAGCGGTCACGAACAACGTGCGTGTCGAAGTGGAATCCCACTACGCGCCGGGCCACTCCCAGCCGTTCCAGAGCCACTGGTTCTTCCACTACACGATCAAGATCACCAACGAGGGTGACGACACCGTGCAGTTGCTGAGCCGTCACTGGGTCATCACCGACGCCACCGGGCACACCGAAGAGGTGCGTGGTCCGGGCGTGGTCGGTGAGCAGCCGGTGCTGACGCCAGGCGAGTCGTTCACGTACACGTCGGGCTGCGCGCTCAAAACGTCGACCGGTGTCATGCGCGGCACCTACTCGATGGGGACCGAAGGCGGCGAACCCTTCGACGTCGAGATCGCGCACTTCGCCCTGCACGAACCCTACACGGTCCACTAGACCCGATCTCGCCGCCCTGAAGGGCGGCAGCGACGCCCTCCACCCGAGCCTGACGCCGCCCAACACTCTGGCGTACATGATGCAGAACCGTTCCCCAACGGCTCTTGTCCGTGTTCTACAAGGAGGGATCCATGCGTCGCCTTTCCTACCTCTCAGTGCCCGTATTTGTTGCTACCGCAGTTCTTGTACTCGCGTCGGCCACGCTCGGCGCGCAGCAACCCGCCGAGACGTCGGCGTCAGCACCAACCAGCGCCTGCTGCGGAAAAACCGGCACTGACGCGGTGAATCACGCGGCCGGGGGCGGCTGTTGCGGCACCATGGCGGCCAAGGCTGGGGCCGCAGCCGATCACGCCGAGCACCAGGCGGCGCCCGCGGCGAAGGCCGAAGCGAAGCCGATGGACCACGGCGCCGGATGCTGCGCCGGCATGAACCACGGAGCCGCAGCGAAGGCCGACGGCGCGGCCGCCGCAGGCTGCTGTGCCGGCATGAGCCACGGCGCGACCGCGAAGGCGGACGACAAGGCGGCCGGTGGTTGCTGCGCGAACATGAAGGCCGGCGACGCCGCCGACCCGCACGCCGGCCACACGGCGGACGCCAAGTAGCGCTAACCGCTCGCGGTGAGCGTTAGTCGAACCGGGGGATCACGAGCGACGCGGCCTGCTTCGCCCGCGCCCGCGCTTCGCCGGTATCGGCGCCGCGCGCCAGCGCCACCCCCATGCGGCGCGTCCGGAAACTCTCGGGCTTGCCAAACAGGCGCACCTCGGTCTGCGGCACGGCCAGGGCGTCGGCGACGCCGTCGAACACAATGGCTGTCGCGTCGAGTCCGCCGTAGATGACGGCGCTCGCGCCGGGCGCGCGCAGCGACGTGTCGACGGGCAGGCCGAGAATGGCCCGCGCGTGCAGCGCGAACTCGCTCTGCACCTGCGAGACCAGCGTCACGAGCCCGGTGTCGTGCGGACGCGGCGACACCTCCGAGAACCAGACCTCATCGCCCGATACGAACAACTCGACGCCGAAGATGCCCACACCGCCGAGTGCCGACGTCACGGCACCGGCAATCTCCTGCGCCCGCGCCAGCGCCGGCGCACTCATCGCCTGCGGCTGCCAGCTCTCCACGTAGTCGCCGTCCACCTGCACGTGCCCGATCGGCTCGCAGAAATGCGTGCTGCCCGCGCGCACGGTGAGCAGGGTCACTTCGAAATCGAACGACACCTGCCCCTCGACGATGACGCGCGGTTGCTTCACGCGTCCACCGGACAGCGCGTACGCCCACGCGCGCTCGACGTCGTCTGGTCCCGTCAGCCGGCTCTGCCCTTTCCCGGATGAGGACATGACCGGCTTCACGAAACACGGGTACCCGATCTTCCCGACCGCGCCGCGCAGTTCCTCGAGCGACGACGCAAATGCGTAGGGCGACGTCGGGAGCTGCAGCTCTTCGGCCGCCATCCGGCGAATGCGCTCGCGGTTCATCGTGGTGTGCGCCGCGAATGCGGTGGGAATGACGCGCGTCAGGCCGGCCGCCTCGATCCGCACGAGTTCGTCGGTGGCAATGGCCTCGATCTCGGGCACCAGCAGGTGCGGCCGTTCCCGCTCGACCAGCGCACGCAGTGCGGCGGCATCGGTCATATCGATGACATACGAGCGATGCGCCACCTGGTGTGCCGGTGCATGCGGGTAGCGATCGACCACGATCGTCTCGACCCCGAGCCGCTGCAGCTCGATCACCACTTCCTTGCCGAGCTCTCCTCCACCGAGGAACATCACGCGAAGGGCGGTGGGCGACAGCGGCGTACCGATGCGACTCATCTGATGACTCTCCGCGGACAGCATACACTTCGGGCAGGCAGCGGCCGGCCGGCATGCACGGACCCGTCCGCGAGAATTCGCGTCGGACTGCGACGAAGACAAAGGAGGGCGTGTGACGTTCAGGAACAGGACCGCATGGGCAGTGACCGGAGCTGCACTGGCAGCGGCCATCGGCCTCTCGGCGCAGGCGCCGCAGCAGCCGTTCGGTGCGCTGGCGCCGCTGCCGGCCGCGGCGCCAACCGCCACCTTCGACGTGTTCGAGAAGAGCATCGTCGACCTGCTGGCCGCGCAGCGCATCGGCACGGTCACGTCGCGCGACCTCGTGCAGAAGTACCTCGATCGCATTCGTGCGTACGACCAGGACGGTCCGAAGCTGAACGCCATCATCACGCTCAACCCGCGGGCGCTCGACGAGGCCGCGGCGCTCGACGCCGAACGGCGTGCCGGACGCGTGCGCGGGCCGCTGCACGGCATTCCGATCGTGGTGAAGGACAACTACGCCACGGAGGACATGCCGACCACAGCGGGCTCGTCGGCGCTGGCCGGCTTCCAGACCGGACGCGACGCCTTCATGGTGAAGCGGTTGAAGGACGCGGGCGCGGTCATCATCGGCAAGACGAACCTGCACGAACTCGCCTACGGCATCACGTCCATCAGCTCCGCTGGCGGCCAGACGCGCAATCCGTACGACCCGACGCGTAACCCGGGCGGCTCGAGTGGCGGCACGGCGGCCGCGGTTGCGGCGAGCTTCGCCGCGGCGGGCATGGGCACCGACACCTGCGGCTCCATCCGCAATCCGGCCTCGGAGAACAACCTGTTCGGGCTGCGCGGCACGGCGGGGCTGTCGAGCCGCAGCGGCATCGTGCCGCTCGCGCATACGCAGGATATTGGCGGGCCACTGGCGCGCACGGTCACCGACCTCTACCTGATGCTCGACTACACCGTCGGGGTCGATCCGGCAGATTCCACGACGAGCGCGAGCGCCGAACACATTCCGCGCAGCTACAACGGCAGTGTGGGAGACGCCAGTCTTGGCGACGTCACCATCGGCGTGCTGACGCCGCTCTTCGGCACCGCGCCAGAAGACGAAGAGGCGGCGCGCATCGTCCGCACGGCGCTCGAGGATCTGCGCTCGCTCGGCGCCGGCATCGTCGAGGTGCCGTTCCCGGATCTCGAAGAACTGCTGCAGAACACCAGCGTCATCAACGCCGAGTTCAAGTTCGACCTGCTCGACTTCCTGTCAGCCTATCCCTCCGCCCCGGTCCATTCGCTCACCGAGATCCTGTCGGGCGGGAAGTATCATCCGGCCGTCGAGAGCGTGTTGAAGCGCGCCGACCAGGTGACGGAGCGCCATTCGGCCGCCTACACGGCCACACTCGCCAGGCGCGATGATGTACGCGACGCGGTGGCGACGCAGATGCGCCGCCAGAACATCACCGCATTCGTCTATCCCACACTGCGCCGCAAGCCGGCGTTGATTGGGCAACCGCAGGGGGGCTCGAACTGTCAGTTGAGCGCAACGACCGGCTATCCGGCGCTGAGCATGCCTGCGGGCTTCACCACTGACGGGCTCCCCATCGGCATGGAACTGCTGGGACAGCCGTGGAGTGAACCGACGCTGTTGAAGGTGGCCTACGCCTACGAGCGGCTCGTTGCTCCGAGGCGTGCGCCGAAGACGACGCCGTCGCTCATCGCCAGGTAGGGCGAACGGTTCGGGGCACGGGGTTGATGCCGGCGAAGAGCTGCGCGCGTTCGAGCACGTCTCTCACGGCGCGCAGATCGTCCAGCGAGTGCGGCGACAGCGAGGTCGGCCGTCCAGAGCGTCAGGACAAACGGATCAGCTGAAGCGGAATGGGATGTTCCGGGGTGTCGGCCGGGAACCGCCACTCGTCGGGATCGTCATCGGCATCGGGCCGATCGAACATGTTCACGAACATCGAGACGTCGTTCGACAGGTTCTGCCGGCCGTGCCACACCCTGGGTGGCACGGCCGGCAGCACCGGGCTGGCCGGGCTCAGGTTCGTTCGCCATCGGTCCCCGCCCTCGGTGCTCAGACGTTGAGCGCGGCGAGTCCGGCGGCCGCCACCTGCGCGTCCTGGGTGGACAGCATGCCCGATACGCCGATGGCGCCGACCACCTGGCCGCCCACGACAATCGGCACGCCGCCTTCGAGCGCGGCCATGCCAGGCATGGTCGACAGGCGCAGGCCTGCGCCGCCAGCAGCCATTGCATCCTCGAAGATCTTCGTGGCGCGGCGGAACTTCACGGCGGTCATCGCCTTCGCGATCGACACGTCCATGCTCCCGAGTTGCGTGTTGTCGGCGCGCTGGAAGATCACCAGATGCGCGGTGCTGTCGACGATGGCAATCGCCATCGGCCAGTGGTGGGCGGCGGCTTCCTGCTCGGCCGCGGCCATGATGCGCTTGGCGACGTCGAGTGTGAGCGGCGCGCCGTAAGGCAGCGGCAGGCTCGTGGTCGGGGGCGGTGTCGTGGTCATAGGGAAACCTGACTGCTCTTTGGCGATGGGTGATGACAGACTGCGGGTTGTAGCGGGCTATTCCGGCCGGTGGAACGTTCTGATGGCGTCGAGGAACTCGTCGCCGAAGTCGGCGGCTTTCTTCGTGCCGACACCGTAGATGTCGCGCAGGTCGTCGACCGTGGACGGCCGGCGTTCGGCCATCTGCTGCAGCGTGGTGTCGTGGAAGATGACGTACGGCGGCACGCCGCGTTCGCGCGCGATGCGCGTGCGCACCTCGCGCAGCTTGTCGAACAGATTCGGGTCGCCGCCGAAGCTGGCGGCACCTGCCCCGCGCGTCCGGCTCTTGCCCTTCACCGGGACCTGCTCGCGGAACAGCGCGCACGTGCCGTCACCCTTCAGCAGCACCGCGCCCTGCGCCGTGAGTTTCAGAATCGGGTACGGCTCCCCTTCGCGGGCCAGCCAGCCGCCGGCCACGAGCTGTTCGATGTAGCCGCGCACCGCCGCCGGCGTTTCGTGTTTCAGCAGGCCGAAGGTGGACAGCTCGGCATGACCGTAGGCCACCACCTTCTCGTTCGCCTTGCCGAGCAGCACATCGGCGACGTGGGCGAGTCCGTAGCGCTGGCTCACGCGCGCCACGCACGACAGCACCTTGCGGGCGACCGTCGTCGAGTCGTCGACCGCGTCCAGTTCCTTCAGGCACCAGTCGCAGGCGCCGCACTCCTGACGTGTCCAGGCTTGGCCGAAGTATTCGACGAGCGAACGGTGGCGGCAGTGCGTGCCCGCGGCATAGCGCTCCATGTCCCGCAGCAGGCCACGCGCGCTGTCGGTGAACTCGCCGTTCTGCTCGAGCATCTGCCGCCAGCGCACGAAGTCGGCGCCGGAGTAGATGAGCACACACTCCGCCGCCAGGCCGTCGCGGCCGGCGCGGCCGGCCTCCTGCTGGTAGTGCTCGGGCGAGCGCGGGGCGCTTGCATGAATGACGAAGCGCACGTTCGAGCGGTCGATGCCCATGCCGAACGCCACCGTCGCGACGATGATGTCGGCGCGCTCCTGCAGGAACGCTTCCTGGTGCTTCGCACGCATGGCGTCGGACAGGCCGGCGTGATACGGCAGCGCTTCGTGCCCTTCGCCGCGCAGCCACTCGGCCAGTTCCTCCACCTCGCGGCGCGAACCGCAGTAGACGATGCCCGACTCGCCGTCGTGCCGCGACAGGATGACCTTGAGCTGCTTCTTCAGCGTGCCGCGGCGAAGGACGCGGTAGACCAGGTTCGGCCGGTCGAACGAGCCGACGAGCACGAGCGGATCGTTCAGCCGGAGTTCGGTGAGGATGTCGTGCCGGACGCGCTCGGTGGCCGTGGCGGTGAAGCAGTGGAACGACGCGCCAGGAAAGTCTTCGCGCAGCCGCCCCAGTTGCCGGTACTCCGGCCGGAAGTCGTGCCCCCACTGGCTGATGCAGTGCGCTTCGTCGACGGCGACGAACCGCACGCCCCACTTCGCCAGCATGCGGCGGAAGCCCTGACTCCCCTCGCCCACGAGCCGCTCGGGCGAGACGTAGAGGAGGCGGCAGCGATCGGCCTTCAGGCTGGCGAAGACCTCGTCGCGCTCGGCCGAGGTCTGGGTACTGTTGAGATACCACGCCTCGACGCCATCGACGCGCAGGCCGTCGACCTGATCCTTCATCAACGAGATGAGCGGTGACACGACGACGGCGAAACCCTGACGGCCCCGGTCCGGCTGACGCCGGACACTACGGGAGACATCTGCGGCGGGTAACGCATCGAAGTCGACGTCGTAGCCCAGGCTCTCGTCGTCGACGGTGATCAGGTCAGGCGCGCTCTCCGCGTAGTGTCCGGCTTCAGCCGGACCAGACGCGAGGTCGGCGTCAGCCGCACCTGCCGCGGCATGATCCATCACCAGCGCCGGCGCCTGGAAGCACAGCGACTTGCCGCCGCCGGTCGGCAGCACGACAAGGCTGTCGCGTCCTTCCAGCACGGCGTGCATGGCTTCGCGCTGCAACGGCCTGAAGTCCGAGAATCCCCAGACGCGGTGCAGCGCATCGCGCAGGGCGGCGTCGTACGTGCTGATTAGGATTTCCTCGGATAGCGGGTGGACACGTAATCGTCGACGAGCGCCTGGAAGGCCGCTGCGAGTTCTTCGTAGGTGCCGCGCAGCGTCGAGTGGTGCTGGCCGTCGATGAAAATCGGGCAGTTCGGCGCCTCACCGGTGCCGGGCAGGCTGATGCCGATGTTCGCGGCTTTCGACTCGCCGGGGCCGTTCACCACACATCCCATCACGGCGAGCGTCATGGTTTCCACGCCGTCGTACTGGACCTTCCACGTTGGCATCTGCTCGCGGATGTAGTTCTGAATGGCCTCGGCCAGTTCCTGGAACGTACTGCTCGTGGTGCGGCCGCACCCTGGGCAGGCGGTGACACTTGGCGAGAACGACCGCAGGCCGAGCGACTGCAGCAGTTCGCACGCCGCGTACACCTCTTCGCGTCGATCGCCGCCGGGCCGCGGCGTCAGCGACACGCGAATCGTGTCGCCGATCCCTTCGGCGAGGAGCACGCCCATCGCCGCCGACGACCAGACGAGCCCCTTCGTCCCCATCCCCGCCTCGGTCAGCCCGAGGTGCAGCGGCTGATCGGTCTGCTTCGACAGCGCGCGGTAGACCGCGATGAGGTCGCGCGGACGCGACGTCTTGCACGAGATGATGATCTGGTCCTTGCGCAGGCCGCTCTCGATGGCCAGCGCCGTCGACTCGATCGCCGAGAGCACCATGCACTCGTTGATGATCTCGTCGGATTCCTTCCCGAGGTTGCGGTCGGTGTTCTCCTGCATCTTCGCGACAACCAGTTCCTGGTTGAGCGAGCCGCCGTTGACGCCGATGCGCACGGGCCTGCCGTGGTCGACCGCCACCTGGCAGATGGTCGAGAACTGCTCGTCACGGCGCTTGCCGGTGCCGACGTTGCCCGGGTTGATGCGGTACTTGTCGAGCGCCTCGGCGCAGGCCGGGTACCGCGTCAACAGCAGGTGACCGTTGTAGTGGAAGTCGCCGATGAGCGGCGCCGTGCAACCGGCATCGAGCATGCGCTGCTTGATCTCGGGCACCGCCGCGGCGGCCTCGTTATTGTTCACCGTGACGCGCACCATCTCGGAGCCCGCGGCTGCGAGCTCGATGCACTGCGTTGCGGTGGACACCGCATTCGCGGTGTCCGTCATCGTCATCGACTGGACGACGATGGGCGCACCGCCGCCAACCTGGACGCGTCCCACCTTCACGCCCACGGTCTTGTGGAGTCGTACAAGTGCCATGAATTCCTCATGATAGCATCGTGCCCATGCGCTCAATTGTCGTCCGCGAGTTCGGTGCCCCCCAGGTGATGCAGGTCGAGCAACTGCCCGATCCGACGCCGTCGGCGGCGCAGGTCCTGGTGCGTGTCCGGGCCGTTGGCGTCAACCCGGTCGACACCTACATCCGCAGCGGCGTCTACGCCGCAAAGCCGCCCCTTCCCTACACGCCAGGTCACGACGGCGCGGGCGACGTCGTGGCGGTAGGCGCGGACGTGACGACGGTGAAACCGGGCGATCGCGTCTACATCGCCAACGACAACCACAGCTCGCCGCACACCGGCCTGTGCGCGGAACTCGTGCTCTGTGCGCCGACACAGCTGCACCACCTGCCTGCGCACGTCAGCTACGCGCAGGGCGCCGCCATCGGCGTGCCGTACGCCACGGCCTACTACTCGCTCTTCCGGCGCGCCAACGCGCGGCCCGGCGAGACCGTGCTGGTGCACGGCGCCAGCGGTGGTGTCGGCATCGCCGCCGTCGAGCTGGCACGCGCGCACGGCATGTTCGTCATCGGCACCGCCAGCACCGAACGCGGCCGCGCCCTCGTGCAGGCACACGGCGCGCACGTGGTCGTCGACCACTCGGCACCCGGCTACCTCGACGCCATCGGCAAGGCCACGGGCGGCACCGGCGTGCACGTCATCCTCGAGATGGCCGCGCACCTGAATCTCGACCACGACCTCACGCTGCTCGCGAAGTTCGGACGCGTCGTGATCATCGGCAGCCGCGGCCGCGTCGAGATCGACCCTCGCGGCACCATGGGGCGTGAAGCCTCGATCCACGGCATGTTGCTGTTCAACGTGTCGGCGGCAGAGCTGGCCATCACGCATGCCGCGCTCGTGGCCGGCCTCGAGAACGGCACGCTGAAGCCGCTCGTCGGGCACGAATTCCCACTCGAGGACGCGCCGAAGGCGCACGAGATGGTGATGAGCTCCGGCGCGATCGGCAAGGTCGTCATCACCGTCTGACGCAACCAGACCAACCCGACGCGGCGCGGTGCGGCACACCGCGCCTGATTCGAACTCAAGCGCTCGTATAATCAGGCGCGCCCGAACCACCGGGCGCAGCCTGGAGCGCCTCGACATGCACACCCGAGTCACGCCAGGACGAGCCATCGTGCTCGCCCTGACGACATTCGCCTGCGCCGCCACGGTCGCCGCCCTGTCACCGCACGTCCGGGCCCAGCGGGGCTCCGCGTCACCACCGCCACCGGCGGCCAGGTCGCGCGGCCGGCAGGTCTACGAGAAACACTGCGTGGAGTGCCACGGCGAGAGCGGCAAGGGCGATGGCCCGGCGGCGATGTCACTCGTGCCGCACCCCCGCGACTTCACCAGCGGCCGCTACAAAATCCGTTCGACTGAAACGGGCAGCCTGCCCACCGACGATGACCTGCTGCGCTCGGTGCGCACGGGGCTCCCCGGCAGCGCCATGCCTGGCTGGGGTCCGCTGCTTCCCGACGACGACATCCGCGCGGTGGTCGGCTACATCAAGACGCTGTCGCCACGCTTCGCTGCCGAACGGCCCGAGCCGATTCCGGCCTCGACGCCGGTACGCTCCTCGCCCGACAGCGTCGCGCGCGGGGCGTCGGTCTACGCCACGCTACAGTGCTCGAAGTGCCACGGCGAAGACGGCCGCGGCGTCGGCGCCGTCACCACCCGGTTCGAGGACGACTGGGGCTTCACGCTGCACGCCGCTAACCTTGCCGAACCGTGGAGCTTCCGTGGCGGCCCTGACGCCGCTGACGCGTTCATGCGGTTCCGCGCCGGGGTGTCTGGCACGCCGATGCCGTCGTACACGGGCACGGCCACGGACGCCGAGATGTGGGACCTCGCGAACTACGTGGTGTCGCTCCGCCGCAAGCCGGTCTGGGAAATGAACGCCGACGACGTGACGACGTTCTACGCACAGCAGGAGGCCGAGGCGCTGGCCGACCCGGTGAAGCGCGGCGAGTATCTCGTCGATATCCTCGCCTGCCCGGTCTGTCACTCGCCGGTGGACGAGCAGCGCCGCACGCTGCCCGGCATGCGGCTGGCCGGCGGCCTGCGCATGCAGCTCTCGCCGTTCGGGATGTATCCGACCGGCAACCTCACCTCAGACAAGGAGACCGGCCTCGGCAACTGGACCGATGACGAGATCAAGCGCGTCATCACGAAGGGGACCCTCCGTGACGGCACGCGCATGCTGCCCTTCCCGATGGACTGGCCCTCGTTCTCGACGATGAAGGAGTCGGACCTCAACGCCGTCGTGGCCTACCTGCGGACGGTACCGCCGGTGCGCAACAAGGTGCCACGACTGACGCGCACCTTCCTGCCGGTCTACCTCTGGAACAAGTTCGAGATGCTAATCCTCGGCCGGGACCTGCCGAGCTACTTCTACGCTGGCAACGCCGGCTCGACGGGAGGCCAGTGATGAAGACGTTCCTGAAGCGGGCCGCGCTGACGCTCGTTATCCTGACCGTCGTCGGCTTCCTCGCATTCCTCTACAACATCCCGCCGCTCTTCTGGATTGCGCCGGAGACGTTCGGGGCGGACATGCGCCACGCGGCGCCGCCGGTAGACGGCATCGCCGATCCGGCACGGCGCGCCATCGCCGAGCGCGGCCGCACACTGGCCATGAACATCGGCTGCACCGGCTGCCACGCCACCAATGGTCCGCAGGGACCTGACCTGACGAAGTACCTGGCGGGTGGCGGCACGAAGATCGTCTCGGAGCGCGGCACCTACGTGACGCGCAACCTGACGCCCGACTTTGCCACCGGACTCGCGCGGCGCACGGACGACGACGTGAAGCGCGTGCTCCGGAGCGGCACCTTCCCCGACGGCCACGTCGTGCCCTACACGACGATGCCGTGGGCCAACTTCTCGCACCTGACCGAGGAGGACCGGCACGCCATCGTGGTCTACCTGCGCAGCCTGCCGCCGGTCACCCACAAGATCCCCGAGCCGTCGTTCGAGCCGGTGGCCCTTCCGCCCGGTGCGGTCGAGGGCATTTTCGGATTGAAGGACTACGGGATCAATTAGACTCGACGATAAGGAGATTCCTCGATGAAACGCGTTCTCGCAATCCTGGCTTTCGCGGCGCTCGGCGCCACCGCCGTCGGTGCTCAGCAGCACGACATGGACAAGATGCAGGCGAGCGGCAGCCTCCCGGCCGGCTGGTCGATTCGCCTCGACAGCGGCGCCACTAAGCCAGACGGCGTCAGCGTCATGCCAATGGGCGGCGGCATCCACTTCAAGACCGGTCCCGCCGGCATCTACTACCGTGCGGCCGATGCGAAGACCGGCGTGTACGAAGTGCGTGCCGCGTTCAGCCAGATGGAACCGTCGGCGCATCCCGAGGCGTACGGCATCTTTATCGGCGGCGCGAACCTCGCCGCGGCGACGCAGAAGTACACCTACTTTCTGGTCCGCCAGGACGGCAAGTTCATGATTTCGCGCCGTGACGGTGCGAAGGTCACGCCGGTCATGCCGTGGACCGACAACGCCGCGGTGAAGAAGACCGATGCGTCGGTCAAGGGCACCAACGTGCTGTCCATCGTCGTGGCCGCCGACAAGGTGCGCTTCCTCGTGAACAACACGGAAGTCAGCGCGCAGCCCGCCGCTGGCGTCGACGGCGCCGGCATCGCCGGCCTGCGCGTGAACCACAACCTCAACGTGCACGTCGACGGGTTTGGCGTGAAGTGAGCAACATGGACTGGACGCCATCGCGCCAGCCGCGACGGCGCGGTCGTGCGCTGCTGTTCGTCGTTCTTGCCCTCGTGCTGTTCGGGGGCGGGACGACACTCTCCTACTACGTCGATTCCCTCTGGTTCGCCTCACTCGGCTTCGGTGACGTCTTCTGGACGACACTGCGGGTCCAGAGCATCGTCTTCAGCGTCTTCCTCGGCGCGACCTTCTTCCTGCTCTACGCCGGCTACTTCGCGCTCAAGCCGGCGCAACTCGACCTGACGAGCGGTCCCATCCTGATCAACGGGCAACCGATCCGGCTGCCGGTCGAACCGGTGCTGCGGATGATCGCGCTCATCGCGGCGGCGTTCCTCGCCATCGTCACCGGACTCGGGATGATGGCGCAGTGGACCACCTTCGCGCTCTACTGGAACCAGGCGCCGGTGGCCGGCGCGGCACTCGATCCGATCTTCGGCCGTCCCGCCACCTTCTACCTCTTCACGCTGCCGGTCTGGCAGCTCGTGGCCGGCTGGGCGACGACGCTGGCGGTGATTATCGCCGCGGTCGCCGCATTCTTCGCCGTCATCACCGGCGGGTCGCGCGTGCTGACGCGCACCACCATGAGCAGCAACAGCGCACTGCGCGGCGTCTCGGTCGCCGCAAGCGGCCTGCTGCTGGCCTTCGCGGCGCAGACCTACGTCGGCCGCTTCAGCCGCATCCTGCAGGACCACACCATCTTCGCCGGCATCACCTACACCGACGCGCACGTGCTGGTGCCGGGGATGCTCTATGTCTCGATGGCGCTCGTGCTCGGCGCCGTGATCTGCGCGCTCAACGCGGTAGCGGCGCCCAAGGTGCGCTGGATCGTGGGCGCGCTGCTGCCGGCGGTGGCCACCTACGTGGTGGTCAGCCTGGCCGCCTGGTACGTGAACGGCTTCGTCGTGAAGCCGAACGAACTGGTGCGCGAACGGCCGTTCATCACGAACAACATTGCCTACACGCAGGAGGCGTTCGGGCTGAACCGCATCACCGAGACGCCGTTCCCCGCCGACAACGGCCTCGAGGCGATCGACGCCGCCAGCAACGGGGAGACGCTCGAGAACATCCGCCTCTGGGACTGGCGGGCGCTGCAGGACACGCTGCGCCAGATCCAGGAGATCCGCACCTATTACGACTTCCCGGACATCGACATCGACCGCTACACGTTCGACGGCAAGACGCGCCAGATGATGCTGGCCGTGCGCGAACTGAATGTCGATCGTCTGCCAGACAGCAGCCGCAACTGGATCAACGAGAAGCTGGTCTACACGCACGGCTACGGCGTCACGATGAACCCGGTGAACGGCTTCACGCCAGAGGGACTGCCCGATCTGCTGCTCGGCAACATGCCGGTGCAGAGCAAGATTCCCGGACTGGAACTGACGCGGCCGCAGGTGTACTTCGGTGAGCTGACGAACACCGACGTCTACGTGCGCACGAACCAGAAGGAATTCGACTTCCCGCAGGGCGAGACGAACAGCTTCGCGACCTACGAGGGGACGGGCGGCATCCAGTTGGGCGGCTTCTTCCGCCGCATCATGATTGCGCTCGACCGCGGCGACCTGACGAAGGTGCCGTTCAGCGACGACATCACGCCGGACAGCCGACTGCTGATGCGCCGCAATATTCGCGAACGGCTGAACACCATCGCGCCGTTCCTCACCTACGACACCGACCCGTACATCGTGGTGACGAAGGAAGGGCGGCTGGTGTGGCTGGTCGACGGCTTCACCACCTCCGACAGCTACCCCTACGCGCGCCACTACCGGCTCGGCAACGACCAGGTGAACTACATCCGCAACAGCGTGAAGGTGGCGATCGACGCCTACGACGGATCGGTGACGCTCTACGTGTTCGACGACACCGACCCGCTCATCGCGGCGTACCGTCGGATCTTCCCGACCCTGTTCCGCGACGCCGCCGAGATGCCGGCCGACCTGCGCAGCCACGTCCGCTACCCCGAGCTGCTGCTCCAGATGCAGGCGCTGGTCTACGGGCTGTACCACATGACGACGCCAGACGTGTTCTACAACCGCGAGGACCTGTGGACCGTGGCGTCGGAAGTGCGGACCACGGACAGCACCAATCAGACCAGTGCGCAGACGATGGAGCCGAACTTCGTGCTGATGAAGCTGCCGGGCGAAGCCGCACTGGAATTCGTCGAGATCCTGCCGTTCACGCCGGCCAACCGCAACAACCTCATTGGCTGGATCGCCGGACGCAGCGACGGGCCGAACTACGGCAAAGCGCTGGTGTACGACTTCCCGAAGACGAAGCTGGTGGATGGACCGCTGCAGATCGAGGCACGCATCGATCAGAACGCGCAGCTCTCGGGCCAGCTGTCACTGTGGAACCAGCAGGGGTCGCACGTGCGGCGCGGCACGCTCATCGTGATTCCGGTGGGACGCGGGCTGCTGTATGCGGAGCCGATCTACCTGCAGGCCGAACGCAGCCCGATGCCTGAACTGCGCATCGTGGTACTGGCGCTGCAGGACCGCCTGGCGTACGGGCCGAACTTCGAGACCGCCCTGGCGGCGCTGTTCGGCAATGGGACGTCGACGCTTGGTTCACCAGGCCCTGGCGGCACGACGCAGGCCCCGCGAGCGGTCGCATCCTCATCCGCAGCGGGCACACCTGCCGCAGCGGGCGCTGCCGCGACACCGGATGCGCTCATCCGGAGTGCGGCGCAAGACCTCGAGGACTACCAGCGGCTGACGGCCGAGGGGAAACTCGGTGAAGCCGGCCAGCGCCTCGAAGCACTGAAGGGGAAGCTGCAGGAACTGCAGAACCGGCGCTAAGACACGGCGCCTTTGTAGCCGTTGCCCAGGTGGCCGCGGCGGGTGGGTGCGCGAGCGGCGACGCTGAGGAGGTAGCTGTCCGCGTCGGCGAGTAGCGGGGCGCAGGGAAGAGGCCAACTGTGGCGCCCCCGCCAGGAACAGGAAAGAACTCCCACGAATCGACGCCGCGTAGGGATGCGAGAATGTCGGGATGCGAACTCTCCTGATTGCCCTCTTCCTCGGCGCCACCGTCGCCGCGCAGTCGCCCAAACCCATTCCCGCGCCGCCTGATGTGAAGGCGCCGCCCGCCGATGCCGCCAAGACGGCGTCGGGCCTCGCCAGCAAGGTCATCAAGGCCGGTACGAGCAAGGAGCATCCCGCCAAAACCGACAGGGTCACGGTGCACTACACGGGGTGGACCACCGACGGCAAGATGTTCGACAGCTCGGTCGCGCGCGGCGAAACCGCCACCTTCCCGCTCGACAAGGTCATCGCCGGCTGGACTGAGGGCGTGCAGTTGATGGTGGCCGGTGAAACGCGCCGGCTCTGGATCCCCGAGTCGCTCGCCTACCAGGGCCGAAGCGAACCGAGAGGCACGCTGGTGTTCGACGTGCAGCTGATTTCCTTCAGCAAGCCGCCGCAGCCGCCGCAGGTGCCGCCCGACGTGAAGGCCGTACCGACCGACGCGAAGAAGACGGCGAGCGGCCTCGCCTACAAGGTGGTGAAAGCCGGCACCGGCGCCAAGCACCCGACCTCGCGCAGCCAGGTCACCGTGCACTACTCGGGCTGGACGACCGACGGCAAGATGTTCGACAGCTCGGTCACGCGCGGTGAACCGGCCACCTTCCCGCTCGACGGCGTCATTGCGGGCTGGACGGAAGGCGTGCAGTTGATGGTCGAAGGCGAGAAGACCCGCTTCTGGATTCCGGAAGGGCTGGCCTACAAGGGCCAGAGCCCGCCCTACGGCATGCTCGTGTTCGACGTCGAACTGCTGAAAATTCAGTGACGTCCACCATGCGCGCGTCATCGGCCGGCGCGGTGGCGCTGGCGCTCTTCGTGGCGGGCTGCGGCTCGGTGCCAGGCACCCAGACCTACGGCAATGCCGGCGCAGGCGACCCGCTCGTCGCGAAGACGCTCTCGGGCTACGTGGTCGAATTCCTGAAACGCAATCCGACCACGAACACCTACCTCGGTGGCGCGGGGCTCGACCCGTCGCTGGCGGCGGTGGACGGCACCCTGCGCAACTACTCGCAGGCCGCGATCGACGACGAGGACAAGTGGCTCGGCATTGTCGCGCGCAGCCTCAGCGCCGTCGACATCGACGCGCTGACGCCGGCGGTGCTGATCGACCGTGACGTGGCGGTGGCGCAGGTGCGCTTCCTGCTGCATCAGCACCAGGTGCGCCGCTACCAGGAACGCGCCGTCGACACCTACGTCGGCGAACCGTTCCGCGCTATCGACTGGCAGCTCCAGGGGCTCACCCAGACCGGCGAACGCAGCTACGGCACACCCGAGGAATGGGCGCTGGTCGTCCAGCGCGTGAAGGCCATCCCGGCGTTTCTCGCCGCAGCACGCACGCAGCTCGAAGCGGGCGTGCAGTCGGGCAATGTCGCCGATCGCCGCATGCTCGAACGCGATGGCCTGAACACCAGCGACGCCAACGCGACGTACTTCCGCGAGACGCTGCCGGCGGTCGCCGCCCAACGCATCGCGGCTGGACCGGGGCGGGACGCGCGGCTCGCCGACATCCGCACCGCCGGACGCGATGCGGGCGCCGCCTACGGGCAGTTCCGCACCTTCATCGCCGACACGTTCTTCGAGCCCGGCTCGCACACGGTGAAACCGGCCTACGCGGCCGACCGCTACGCCGTCGGCGCCACCGAGTACGACTGGGCGCTCGAGAACAACTTCCACCTCCAGGTGAAGGCATCGCAGTTGTTCGACGACTCGTGGCCGATCGTCGAGGCGACCCAGAAGCAGATGATCGAGCTCGCGCGTCAGGTCGGCCAGAAGAACGGCCTGTCGCTGCCAGCCGACGGCCAGGCCGCGGTCCGCGCCGTGTTCGATCAGCTCTCGAAGGACTACCCGAAGTCGGATGCCGAGATGGTGTCGTGGTACAGCGACGCCGCCTTCCGCCTGGTCGACTTCGCGCGCAAGACCGGGCTGTTCGATGTCCCCGCCGACTACACGCTCGAGGTGGTGGAGACGCCGCCGCCGCTGCGCGCCTCGATCGACGGCGCCGCCTACTATCCCGCGCCGCCGTTCAAGACAACCGGCGTCGGTCGCTACTACGTCACCCCGACCGGGAACGATCCGGCCGCGCTGCAGGCGAACAACCGCGCCGCGCTCGCCGACCTGTCCGCGCACGAAGGGTTCCCCGGCCACGACTGGTACTTCAAAGTGCTGACGCAGGCGAAAGGGTCGTTCTCACCGGTCCGCTGGCTCACGCCTGGTGCGGTCGAAGATTCGGCTGCCATGTGGCAGGACTCACTCGCCGCTGAAGGCTGGGGCCTCTACGCCGAAGCACTGATGGCCGAGCCGCAGCCGGGCGCACCGAACGGCTTCTACACGCCGGAAGAGCGGCTCTACCAACTGCAGGGCACGCTCTACCGCGATCTGCGCGTCCGCATCGACACCGGCCTCCACATCGGACGCTTCGGCTACGACGATGCGACGACGCTGTTCTCGGAGGTGGTCGACTTCCTGCCGGGCGCCTGCGATGCGGTCGGCCGAGCGACCAGCGACGCCAAGCGCGCCAGCTGCGCAGCGGCCGAACGCGCGGTCTTCCGCTACTCGAAGTGGCCGACGCAGGCGATCACCTATCGCCTCGGCAAGGACGCCATCTACGC
>CALQBJ020000004.1 GCA_943328785.2 Bifidobacterium breve | reverse complement strand
GGACCGTCGAGTTCAACGATCAGCACCGCTTCGCACTCGGGGAAGTTCGGGTGGACCGCCGCCTCCGCCGCCTGGATCGTGAGCCGGTCCATCATCTCGACCGCCGCGGGGATGATGCCGGCCGCGATGATCGCCGACACCGCGCCACCGGCCTGATCCACGGAGTCGAGGGCGGCCAGCAGGGTGAGCACCGCATCGGGCTTCTGCAGCAGCCGCAACGTCGCCTTCGTGACGACGCCCAGCGTGCCTTCCGAGCCGATGAACACGCCGAGCAGGTCGAGCCCTGGTGTGTCGAGCGTGGCGCCGCCGATGGTCACGAGGTCGCCGTTGGGGAGCACCACCTCGATGCCGAGCACGTGGTGCACGGTGAAGCCGTACTTCAGGCAGTGCGCGCCGCCGGAGTTCTCGGCGATGTTGCCGCCGATGGAGCAGACGCTCTGGCTCGACGGGTCGGGCGCGTAGTAGAGCCCGAGCGGCGCCACGCGCTTGGTGATCTCGAGGTTGGTGACGCCAGGTTCGACGGTAACGCGCTGGTTCGCGGCGTCCACGTCGACGATCTGATTGAGGCGCGACAGGACGATGAGCACGCCCTCGGGATGCGGGAGCGCCCCGCCTGAGAGGCCGGTGCCGTGTCCGCGTGCGACGAACGGCACCCCGTGCTCGTGGCAGAGCCGAACAGTGGTCTGCACCTCCGCGGCGCTACGCGGCAGCACCACCGCGCCCGGCGTGCTGCGCAGGTGCACCAGCGCGTCCGATTCGTAGATGAGCAGTTCGGAGGGGTCGCGCACGACCGAGCCCGGCGGCAGGGCCTCGGCGAGGATCTGGAGAAATCGAGGGTCCACGGTGCTGGGATTGTAACCTCGAACCTCCCCCCCTTCAGCCTCCAAGCCGGGTATAGTCGGGCGCTGAACGCGGCTGCGCGGTGCAGGCGCGACCCTGAGGTGTTCGATGAGACGACTGGCAGCGGGCGCAGTGGTGGCCCTGATGATGACCCCCGCGGCAGCGCGCGCGCAGGTGCTGACCGGGCTGGCGCTGTTCGAGCAGCACTGCGGCAGTTGCCACTCGGCGTCGACCGGCAGCAGTCGGGCGCCCGACCGGATCGCCCTCAGCCAGCGGACGCCGGAGTCGATTCTGGAAGCGATCACCACCGGGTCGATGCGCGTGAACGCCCAGGCGCTGACCGACGCGCAGAAGCGGGTGATCGCCGAGCAGATCGCGCTGCGGCCGCTCGGGTCGTCGGCCTCAGGCGCGGCGTCGGCCATGAAGAACGGCTGCGCGGCCGGTGCGCCGGTGGCGGCGACGAACAGTCGTTGGAGCGGCTGGGGGGCGGACAGCGGCAACTCCCGCTACCAGCCGAACGGCGGGCTGGCCGCAGCCGACGTGCCGACGCTGGCGCTGGCCTGGGCCTTCGCGTTTCCGAATGGCTCATCAGCGTTTGGTCAGCCGGCGGTGGCCGACGGGCGGGTCTATGTCGGGTCGGACAACGGCTTCGTCTACGCGCTGAACGCGCAGACCGGTTGCGTCTACTGGTCGTTCCAGGCACAGGCCGCGGTGCGCACGGCAATCAGCATCGGTGCGCCGGCCATCTACTTCGGCGACCTCAAGGGGAATGTCTACGCTGTCGATGCCGCATCGGGCACGCCACTGTGGACGAAGCGGGCAGACCCGCATCCGCTCACCCGCATCACCGGCGCGCCGACGCTGGCCGACGGCCGTCTCTACGTGCCGCTCTCGTCACTCGAGGAGGGCGCGGGCGCGAACCCGAACTATCAGTGCTGTACGTTCCGCGGCGGCGTCGTCGCCTACAACGCCAGCACGGGCGCCGAACTGTGGCGCACCTACACCGTGCCGGTCACACCCAAGCGGATCAAGAAGAACGCCTCGGGCACGCAGCTCTGGGGGCCGGCGGGCAGTGCCATCTGGTCGGCGCCAACGGTTGATGCGAAGCGCGGGCTGCTCTACGTGGCCACCGGCAACGGCTACAACGATCCGGCCGCCGAGACCAGCGACGCGGTGGTGGCCTACAACCTCAAGACCGGCCGCCTGCGCTGGTCGAAGCAGGTCACCCCCAACGACGTCTACATCGTCGGCTGCGGCGCCACTGCGAAGGTGCGCGAGAACTGCCCGGACGACGAGGGGCCGGACTTCGACTTCGGTAATTCGCCGATTCTCAAGACGCTGCCGAACGGGAAGAGCATCATCACGCTGGGCCAGAAGTCGGGCGTGGCGTGGGGCATGGACCCGGACCGCGAAGGTCTGGTGGTGTGGCAGAAGCGGCTGGGGCAGGGGAGCGCGCTGGGTGGCATGGAGTGGGGCTCGGCAGCCGACGACCAGTTCGCCTACTTCCCGATTGCCGACACGCAGCACGGTCCGGCGGTGGCCGGCGGGCTGCACGCGGTGAAGCTGGCCACGGGCGAAGAGGTGTGGAGCTGGCGCCCGAAGAACGACTGCCAGCCTGGACAGCGCAACTGTATCGAGGCGCACTCGGCCGCGATCAGCGTCATCCCTGGCGCCGTGTTTGCCGGCACCACGACCGGGATGCTGCGCGCGCACGCGACCAGCGACGGCCACGTGCTGTGGGAGTTCAACACCGCGCGCGACTTCGAGACGGTGAACGGTGTGCCCGGGAAGGGCGGGTCGCTGAACGGCCCGGGTCCGGTCATTGCCGGCGGCATGCTGTTCTCCACCTCGGGCTACGCCTACCTCGGCACTGGCCTGCCCGGCAACGTCCTGCTGGCATTCAGCCCAAAGTAGGTATGCCAGCCGGTCTGCGAAGCGCGTAGAATCCGGCCAAATAGTCGCAAGTCGCAAGTCGCAAGTCGCAAGTCGTGGGTCTTCGCCATGCTGGTGCTCTGATGAATGAAAAGCTGCCCGACAGTCCCGACTGGACGCGACGCGAGTTCCTCGCCGGCACGAGCGCCGCGCTGGTCGTGGCTGCCGCCGCGGCGGGCACGCTCGAGGCGCAGACGCCTGGGGCCGCGCCGGCCATTGCGGTCGACCCGGCCGTGCCGCACTCGACGATCCGTCTCACGGTGAACGGCGTCGCGCGCGACGTGGAGGTCGAGGACCGCTGGACGCTGGCGGAACTGCTGCGCGATCGGCTTGGCCTCACCGGCACGAAGATCGGCTGCGACCGCGGCGAATGCGGCGCCTGCACGGTGCTGGTCGACGATCAGCCGGTCTACTCGTGTAGCAATCTGGCGGTCTGGATGGACGGGCGGCGGGTGACGACGGTGGAAGGGCTGTCGAACGGCGGGCCGTTGACGCCGCTGCAGCAGGCATTCGTGGCCCACGACGCGGCCCAGTGCGGCTTCTGCACGTCGGGTCAGTTGATGAGTGCCACGGCGCTGTTGAAGCGCAATCCGCGGCCGTCCGCTGCGGACGTGAAGGCGGCACTGGCCGGCAACCTGTGCCGCTGCGGTAACTACAACCGCTACGTTGACTCGGTGGTGGCGGCCGGCGGCGGCGTGCGCAGCAGCGTGGGAGGTGACCAGTGAGCACGGTAGTCGCAGGTCCACAGTCACAGGTCGCCAGTCAGTCATCAGTCACAAGTCCACCGTCCCAAGCCGCGATGCCCGCACTGAACACGGTCGGGCACTCGACGCCGCGCATCGACGCAGTCGAGCGCGTGACGGGCCGCGCGAAGTACACCAACGACGTTCAACTGCCCGGGATGCTCTACGCGAAGGTGCTGCGTAGCCCGCATCCGCACGCCCGCATCCGGTCCATCGACACCACCCGCGCCCAGGCGCTCCCTGGGGTGAAAGCGATCCTGACGCACGAGACGACGCCGGTCGTCTGGGGTGCCGGCGGCATCGCCGGTGGCCAGCAGTACAACGACGAGGTGAAGAAGATCACTAAGCACCGCCGGTACGCGTTCAACAACCCGGTGCGCTTCGTCGGAGAACCGGTGGCGGCGGTGGCAGCCGAGAACCGGCACATCGCGGAAGAAGCCCTGCGGCTGATTGCGGTCGACTACGAGATCCTGCCGTTCGTGCTCGAACCCGAGGCCGCGCTCGAGTCGGACGCGCCGAAGATCTGGCCGGAAGGGAACATCGCGGTCAACAACCGCAATGAACCGCTGCCGATCACGCAGAAGCGTGGCGACGCGCACGCGGCGTTCGCCACCGCGCCGCACGTCTTCGAGGACCGCTACTCGACCTCGTTCGTGCACAACGCGCAGATGGAGCCGCGCTCCGCGGTCGCGCACTGGGACGGGGACAAACTGACCCTGTATACGCCGACCGGTGGCATCAGCAACTGCCAGCACGACATGGCGCGCGATCTTGGCATCGCCGACGAGAAGGTCCGCGTCGTGTGCCACTACATGGGCGGCAACTTCGGGAACAAGAACCAGAACCAGGACGGCGACCTCATCACCGCGATGCTGGCGAAGGCGGCGGGCGCGCCGGTGAAGCTCGAGTTCTCGCGCAAGGACGACTTCATCGGCATGCACGGCCGGTGGCCGACGGTGCAGTACTACAAGGTGGCGGTCGATAACGACGGCACGCTGCAGGCAGTGCAACTGCGCGGCTACAGCGGCATGGGACCGTACCGCAAGAACTCCGGCGCGATCGGCGGCATCGAACTCTACAGGTGCCCCAACGTCGACCATGTCGTCACACCGGTCTATACCAACCGCACGGTGTCGGCCAACTTCCGCGGGCCCGAGTTCCCGCAGGGGTTCTTCGGCATCCAGTCGATGATGGACGACGTCGCCTACAAGCTGAACATGGACCCGGTGGAGTTCGGCGTGAAGAACATGTCGCGCATGTTCCGCGACGAGGTGCCGTTCACCAACTTCACCCTCGAAGAGTGCATCCGTCGCGGCGCGGAGTTGTTCGACTGGACGCAGCGCTGGCGGCCACTGCCGGGTGCCGACGCGGGCCCGATCAAGCGCGGCGCCGGCTTCACCTACATGCTGTTCCGCTCGGGACTCGGCATGAGCAGCGCCGTCGTCCAGGTGGATGCCAACGCGAAGTACACGCTCTTCGTCGGCGTCACCGATGTGGGAGCCGGCGCGAAGACGACGATGGGGCTGATTGCCGCCGAGGCGCTCGGCGTGCCGTTGTCGCAGGTCACCGTGGTGTGGGGCGACACCGACCGCTGTCCGTACTCAGTGGGTGAATCGGGCAGCCGCACGACGATCATGACCGGCTACGCGGTGATGGAGGCGGTCCGCGATCTCAAGCAGCAGTTGGCCGAGAAGGGGATGCCGACCGGCTCGCAGACGCTGGTGGCGAAGGCGTCGCCCAATCCACGACTCGAGGGGAAGGTGCGGAACGCATTCGGCGCCCACTTCGTCGAGGTCGAGGTCGACACCGAGCTCGGGCATGTCCGCCTCACAAAGTACGTGGCCGTGCACGACTCCGGCCGCATCATGAATCCGCTCACCGCGACGAGCCAGATCCTTGGCGCCGCGACGATGGGCGTTGGTATGGCGCTGCACGAGAACCTGGTCTACGACCAGAAGTCGGGACAACCGCTGTCGGCCGGCTTCTACTACGACCGGATTCCCACACACCTCGACGCGCCGACGGTCGAGGTGTCGTTCGTCGAGAACGACGATGGCTATGGGGCGTACGGCGCGAAGAGCATCGGCGAGTCGGGCATCATCCTGTCGCCAGGCGCCATCAACAACGCCATCTTCAACGCCATCGGCAAGCGGTTGAAAGACCTGCCGATCACGCGCGACAAGGTGCTGGGAGCGCTGGCATGAAGACCTTCACCAACAGCAACGCACGCGATCCGCAGCAGGCGGTGAAGCTGGCGCGCGATGCACACGCCGCCGGCAAGGCCGCGTCGTTCGTCGCGGGCGGCAGCGACCTACTGGCGCTCGTCAAGGAGCGCATCATCCAGCCCGATGTGCTGATCAACCTGCGCGGCCTCCAGAACGCCAGCGAGGTGACGTCGTCCGGCGGCGCCGTGACCATCGGGGCGGGCATCTCGCTCGACGCGCTCAGCCGGCACGAGACCATCCGCACGCAGTTCCCGGCGCTGGCCGAGGCGGCCGGCAGCGTGGCGACGCCGCAGATCCGTAACGTCGGCACTCTCGGCGGCAATGTCGCGCAGCGGCCGTGGTGCTGGTACTACCGCAACGGGTTCCCCTGCTACAAAAACGGCGGTAACCAGTGCTTCTCGTTCGCCGGAGAGAACCAGTTCCACGCCATCTTCGGCGGCGGCCCCAGCTACATCGTCCATCCGTCGGACACGGCGCCCGCCCTCATGGCGCTCGACGCGACGTTCCGCATCGTCGGACCGTTTGGTGAGCGGACGGTGAGTGCGAAAGACTTCTTCGTGCTGCCACGGCAGAACGCGGCGCAGGAGAACGTGCTTGGTGCCGATGACGTGCTGGTGTCGATCCAACTGCCGGCCGCGATGGCCGGGGCACGCGGGCGTTATCACAAGGTGCTCGACCGCGAGGCGTGGACGCACGCGGTGGTGAGTGCGGCGGTGGTGCTGAAAATGGACGGCGACGTCTGCCGCTCGGCGCGCGTGGTACTCGGCGGTGTCGCGCCGATTCCGTGGCGGCTGCCCGAGGTGGAGCAGTTGCTCGCCGGACAGCGCATCACTGACGATCTGGCGGTGCGTGCCGGCGCGGCGTCGATTGCTGGGGCGAGGGCGCTGTCGAAGAACGCCTATAAGCTGCCGCTCACCAAAGGTGTGGTGCGCCGCGCCATCCTCGAGGCGCGCGGGTAATGGTCGATGGCCGCGTGAGCCGCAGGGACTTCCTACGGCTGCGGCGGACCGAACGCGGCAAGGTGGTGGACGTGTCGTGTCACACGCTGTTCATGCGGTGTGCGGACGCGACGCTGCCGGTGCCGGCCGACCTCGAGTGGGACCCGGGCATGGGCGAGCCGCCGGCCGTGTTCGACCGTCCGTCGCTCGAGCATCTCGTCGAGGCCTTCGCTGAAGATATGCGCGACGCGCAGGTGCTGCGCGTGGCCGAGCCCGAGTGGATGGCGAGTGTGCACGGCGCGGAGCGGTTCGAGTCGGTCATCGCCGCGTTCCGCGCTCGCGGCGGCATCGTGGAGTAGTGAGTCACGGCCGACCGCACTGGAGCAGTGTCGTGTCCGCCTTTAGGCGGCCCGCCGAAAGGCCGGCTAACGCCGGACACTACATGCTCCACCGAAATCGAAACGGCTCTAGCCGCGCGCGAGGCGCAGCGTGAGTTCCACCGTCGCAGCGGCGTAGTTCAGCACGGCACTCAAATCCACCGCCTGCGGCCACAGGTCGAACGGGTTGTGGAAGTACGGGCCGCTGCCGAGCAGCGAAATGTAGCGGCCCCCTCCCACATGGATGTTTCTGGCCTCGCCTCCCGGTACCGTGCCGCGCGGCACACGCGTGTCGATGCGGGCGCCAGCCATTCGCATGGCGTCGAGCGCGACTGCCTCGATGGCGTCGGCCGACGACTGCAGACGTGTCTGTCCGTCCTGCGCGCCGATGTTCGCACCCAGATGGACCCAGGCGGATGCTGACTTGATGAGACCCGGTTCGTCGTGCAGGAACATGTCGAGCCCGAGATGCCCGAGTTCGTGTCCGCTCGAGGCGACGAAACGCACCGTGCGTTCCGGTTTCGCCTCGGCGACCGCCTGCAGCGTTTCGAGCCAGCAGGCGAGTCCGCCGCCGCGCTCGGCCACCGATTGATACCAGCCGCTTCGCGGGGTCATCACGACGACCGGCGGCAGGTCAGGTCGCCGACCGCGGACGGTGGCGAGGATGTTCGTCGCCTGTCCATTCGTCCGCTCGGCGTGCGCGACGAGGCGGACGTCGCTGCCGGAGGTGGCGAGCCCGGTCAACCACTCCTTCGCCGTGGACGACAGTTGCAGCACCGGGACGCCGTACGGCGTCAGGAAGTCGACCGCGTTCGATGGGCACAGGCCAGGCATGCCGCCTTCGGTGATGGCCACAATGCCGCGGAGCGCGGGGTCGCGCCGCAGCGCGGCGATGGAGCGTCCTTCGCTGCCGATGGCCGCCTGGTTGAGGGTCACGAGCACGATCGGCGCACCGGAACCGGGAAGACCGATGCGTCCGCGCAGGCCGTCGGCGGTGGTGAAGGCGCCGTCGTAGAAGGGGAGCCCCTCGCGTCTCGCCGTGCCGCCTTCGAGAAACGCCGCGCGCAGTTCGACGCGATCGAGCGCGAACTGACGAGGCGTGCACTCGGCGCCGCGCTTCGACACTTCTCCCGCGAGCCACTCCGCCGTCTCGTTGTCGGGCGCAGTCGCCGTCCGGTGCGACCCGAGCAGGTGATACATGCGAAACACGTCGGCGATGCGTTCGCGGCGCACGGCGTCAGTGCCGCCGGCCTGGCCGAAGGCAAGCCGGGGCAGCGCCGCCATCGGTGTGGCAGCCAGTGCGAGGCGGAGGAATTCCTTGCGGGTCAGACGCGACATGATGGGCGCCATGTTACCGGAAGCGGTCGCGCTCGCGCGTCCTCCGCTCGCTCAGAACGCGACGCCCAGGTTGATGATCCGGATGGTCGGGATGACCATGGGATAGTCGCTGTCGGCCCCGACCAGCCGCTTCAATCCGAAGCCGAGTCCCACGTACACGTTGTCCCGCTTCCCGAGGAGCCAGTTCCAGTTGGTGTCGAGGCCGACACCGAAGCGGGCGCTGGCGCTGCCGCCCTTCGTAAGCCCCGCCTTCACACCGAGCGCAAATCCCTGGAGCGTCCTGCCACCCGGGTAGTAGCGCACGAATACGTCACCGTTCACGTAGCGGGCGTCATCGCGGCTGAATCCGTGTTCGCCGCCCCAGTCGAAGGTCGACGCGCCTGCGCCGGCTGTCACCGACTCCGACACCTGGCGTTCGAACTCCGCGTTGAACCAGCCAATCAGGAGCCCGAAGGGATTGGCCGATACCACCTGGCGAGCTGCGGCTGGCGACCCTGGCGGCTGCGCGCCGGCCGTCGCCGGGGTGAGCGTGAGCAGTGCCGCGACCAGCGTTGCGAAGACGATGCGGGACATCATGACGGGACCTCGTGGAAGTCGCACTCCGCGAAGCCGGCGCCGCAGAGTGCCGAACAACGTATGGTGAAGCATAATCGCAAGTCGATACGCGGGCTGTTGCGCTACCGATCGGGCGTCGTCGCGACCGCGACGATGAGACGGTCGAGCCTGTCGAGGTCGCGCAGGTCGAGCACCTCGCCAGGCGAATGGCTGTGCCGCCCTGCGCGCGCCTCGGCCTGGCGACGCTCCCCGAACAGTTCCGCGTCGTCGGCCACGGCGCGGTCATCGCCATTGCGCTCACGATGTACCTGGTGGAGTTCGTTGCGGACAAGGTGGCGTGGGGCAACGCAGCGCGGCGCCGCTTCCGGGCGCGGCCGTGGCGTCAGCGCACGGGCACAGGCACGGGCACGGCTGGCGCACCGTAAGCCCACGCGAACGCCTCGCTGATCACGGTGTCTGGCACGGCGTGGCGGCCGGCATATTCACGGTAGGTGACGTCGTAGCCAAGCCCGCGCAGCCGCGGCACGAAGCGGCGGCTGGTGTCGTCGATCGGCATCACGCTGTCGTCGGTGCCGTGCGAGATGAAGATGCGCGGCTTTCCCTGCACGTCCACCGGCACGAGCACACCCGGCGAGAACGCCAGGATGTGGCCGAAGAGGTGACCGGCGCCGATGCCGAACGACAGGGCGTACGACGCGCCGTCGGAGTGTCCGCCGACGGCCAGCCGCGCCCGGTCGACCGCGCAGCGGGTGAATGTCTGCGCGAGCGCCGTCGACAGGAAGTCGGCGTCGGGGCCGTAGCCGCCGACCACGATGTCCCACGTGCGCTGGTCGCGGGAGTCGGGCGCGAGGATAATGACGCCGTGCGCATCAGCCATCGGGAAGGCGTAGAACACCGACTGGGCCGTGCCGCCAGCGCCGTGGAACAGCACCAGCAGCGGCATCGGCACCCCGGCGGTGTAGCCGGACGGCAGGTAGAGCAGGCCATCGCGCTCGTGATCGAGTCCGAGCGGGTGCGAGCCGGGGCCGAGCTCGGCGGCGGTCGGTCTGCCGGCGGCGGCCGCGGCCAGTCCGAGCGTGGCGCCGAGAAACGCGCGGCGTGTGGGTCGCATCAACGAGCGCACGTTATCCTCTCCTTCCAGCCGGTGCAACGATCCTGATGACCTCATCGCTCGCGCTCGTCCTGCTGTTCGTCGGCAGCGGTACTGCCGCCCTCATCTACGAGGTGGTCTGGCAGCAACTCCTCCAACTGGTGATCGGCTCGTCCACAGTGTCACTGGGCGTGTTGCTCGGGACCTACATGGGGGGCCTGTGCCTCGGCAGCCTGTATGCGCCGCGGCTGGTGCCGCGAGGCCGTCATCCGCTGGCGGTCTACGCCGCACTCGAGGCCGCGATCGGCGCGATGGGCCTGCTCCTGCTGTGGGCGATGCCGCTCGTGACGCGCGTCTACATCAGCGTCGGCGGGCTTGGCGCCGGCGGCGTGCTGATGCGCGCGCTGGTGGCCGGCGTCTGCCTCGTGCCACCGACCTTCGCGATGGGCGCCACCCTGCCGGTGATGGCGCGCTGGGTGGGCGGCACGGCCGACGGCAAGGCCAGGCTCGGGTTCTTCTACGCCGGTAATCTGGCCGGCGCGGTCTTCGGCTGTTTACTGGCCGGGTTCTATCTGCTGCGGGTGTTCGACATGGCCATCGCCACGTATGTGGCGGTGGCGATCAACCTGGTGGTGGCGGCGCTTGCCTGGCTGGCGAGCCGGCGCGCCGCGCCGGTGCCAGAACGTTGCCAGTCCGTGGCCGCTGCGCGGACGAACAACTCGACGGAAGCGGTGGCGGCACGGCGGCGCCTCTACCTGGTCGTGGCCGGCTCCGGGTTCTGTGCGCTGGCGGCGGAGGTGGTCTGGACGCGCTTCCTGGCGCTGCTGTTCGGCGCGACGGTCTACACGTTCTCCATCGTGCTCGCGGTGTTCCTCATCGGGCTCGGCATCGGCAGCACCGCCGCAGCATCATGGGCACGCCGGCTCACCCGTCCTGCGCTCTGGCTCGGCTGGGCACAGCTCGCGTCGGTGGTCGGCATGGTGTGGTCGGCGCACGCCCTCTCCAACGTCCTGCCGTACTGGCCTCCGAGTGATGCGGGGGCGGTCAGCATCTGGGCGGTGTTCAGGGTCGACTTCCTGCGCGCTGTCTTCGCGATTCTGCCGGCGCCGCTCTTCTGGGGCGCGAGCTTCTCGCTGGCCCTCGCGGCCTCGAGCGACGACACCGCGGACCAGGGCGAGGTGGTCGGGCGGCTCTACGCGGCGAATACGATCGGGGCCATCGCCGGAGCACTCTTCACCAGCCTGGTGCTGGTGCCCTGGTTCGGTTCCCAGCATGCGCAGCAGGTGATGACGCTGGTCGGGTCGTCGGGCGGCGCCCTGATGCTCTGGAACGCTGCCGGCAGCTGGCGCCTGCGTGTGGTTCGCGTCTCGGCGGTCGGGGCGACGCTGCTGCTGGCGTTCGCGGTGGCGCCGTTGCCTGCGGTGCTGATCGCCTACGGCCGCCATGCCGCCAACTGGGTGAGCCACGCGAACGAAATCATCTATGTTGGCGAAGGGATGCATGCCTCGATCGCAATCTCGCGGACCGAGGACGGCGTGCTCAACTACCACAACGCCGGCAAGGTGCAGGCGTCGAGTCAGCCCGCCGACATGCGGCTGCAGCGCATGCTGGGGCACCTCACGACGCTGATTCCCGAGAAGCCGCGCAAGGTGCTGGTCATCGGCTGCGGCGCTGGCGTCACCGCCGGTGCCGTGAGCGTGAACCCCGCCGTCGAACAGGTCACCATCGTCGACATCGAGCCGCTGGTGCCGCAGGTGGCCCGCGCCTACCTCGGCTCGGTGAACCACGACGTGCTGAAGAACCCGAAAGTACGCGTCATTGCCGACGATGCGCGTCACTACCTGCTGACGACCACTGAGACGTTCGACGCCATCACGTCGGACCCGCTCGACCCGTGGGTGAAGGGCGCCGCCACGCTCTACACGAAGGAGTTCTTCGACGTCGCCCGCCAGCACCTGAATCCGGGCGGCGTGATGACGCTCTACGTGCAGTTGTTCGAGAGCAGCCCGGCGGCCGTGAAGTCCGAAGTGGCGACCTTCTTCGAGGCGTTCCCTGAAGCGCTGGTGTTCGGTAACGTGTTCGAGGGGCACGCCATCGACACGGTGCTGGTGGGGCAGGCGCAGAAGCCGGCGATCTGGGTGGACGAAATCGAGGGGATGCTGCGGCATCCGTCGTTCGCGGCGGTCGACAGCTCGCTCATCCAGGCGGGCATCTACGGCGCCGCCGACCTGTTCGGCAACTATGCCGGCCGGGCGCGCGACCTGAAGGGATGGCTGGCCGACGCGCAGGTGAACCGCGACCGCGACCTCCGGTTGCAATACCTGGCGGGTCTCGGTCTGAACGAACACAGCGGCGACGAGATCTATCGCGAGATGCTCGACTACCGCACCTACCCAGACGATATCTTTGTTGCGACCGAGGGAACCGTGGACGACCTGAAGGCCGCGATGTCCGGAGTACGCGAATGAATCGACAGCCCCATGCCTGGCGCGCCGCGCTCGTCGGCGGCGCGTGGCTGCTCGTCACCACGGCGGCCTGCCGGAACGACGCGCCGGCACCGGTCGAGACCCGTGCGCCGGCCAGCGAGGCGCACATGGTGGCGCGCAGCGGGCTCGCCATGGGCTCGTCGCTCACGCTGATGGCCTGGACGTCCGCCGACGACCCGGCCAACCGCGCGTTCGACGCGGTCTTTGCCGAGTTCAACCGGCTCGATGCGCTGATGAGTGTCTGGAAGCCGGGGAGCGACATCGTTCGCCTGAATGAAGCGGCAGGGCAGCATCCGGTGCCGGTCAGCCGCGAGACGACGGAGGCACTCACTGCTGCACGGCAGGCAAGTGAGTGGACGGGGGGGAAGTTCGACGTCACCTTCGGCGCACTGTCCGATGTCTGGAAGTTCGATCAGGATCAGGACGACTCCATTCCGTCGGCGGCGGCGATTGCCGCGCGCATCGGCCTCATCGACTACCGCAAGCTGCAATTCGATGAGCAGGCCGGCACGGCGTACCTGGCGCGGAAGGGGATGCGGGTGCACCTCGGCGGCATCGGCAAGGGGCTGGCGGTGGACCATGCGGTGTCGCTGCTGCGCGAGGCCGGGCTGAAGAACTTTTCCATTCAGGCGGGCGGCGATCTGTACGTGGCGGGGAAGCACGGCGACCGGTCATGGCGGCTCGGTATTGCCGACCCGCGCGCGCCGGACGGAGCGGTATTCGCCCGCGTCGAACTCGAGGACAGCACCTTCAGCACGTCGGGCGACTACGAGCGCTTCTTCCTCAAGGACGGTGTGCGCTACCACCACATCATCGACCCGTCGACCGGGCAGCCGGCTCGCCTGAGCCGCAGCGTCACCATCCTCTCGAAGCGGGCGCTTCTCGCCGACGGCCTGAGCACCGGCGTGTTCCTGCTCGGACCCGAGAAGGGGATGGCGCTGATCGAACAGTTACCGGACGTGGAAGGGGTGATCGTCGGCGCCGACAACCAGGTGCACGTGTCGAGCGGCCTGCAGGGGAAGCTGGAAATCGTCCACGAGCCGACGCCGGGAACGTAGCGGAGCTTACGCTCCGACTTTCTCGCCGACCCGCAGGTTCTTCGCCTTGCGGTGCACGACGATCCAGTGCACGCACTTCTGCTCGTCCTCGTAGAGCCGTTCGCAGTCGTCGCAACGCACGCACTCGGAGCGGACGATCTGCGGCCCGCGAATGGCGCCCCACTCGCACGTGCGCTCGCAGATCTTGCAGGTCTTGCACTCCGACCAGCGCTTGATGCGGAACAGCGTGGTGACCTGCGAGATGAGGCCGAGCATCGCGCCGACCGGACAGAGGAAGCGGCAGTAGAGGTTCCGCACCACCACGCTCGCCACCAGCAGCGTGCCGAGCATCGTCCATAGCAGGACGGAACCCTGGCGCGTGTACATCCAGAACGGCTCGACGTAGCGGTAGATCGTGAAGTGGTCGGTCACCGCGTAGTAGCCGACGACCGCCACCAGCAGCACATACTTCACGTAGCCGGCGTAGCGCTCGACCTTTGCCGACGGTTCCCAGCGGATCTTCTTGGGCACCACCGCGTCGAGCAGTTGCGTGAGCGCGCCGAACGCGCAGATGCGGCCGCAATACAGCCGTCCCCACAGCAGCGTCGTCACCACGGTGAAGGTGCCGATGAGATACCAGGCGATGCTGTACTTGAACTCGGGGAAATCCCAGTGCACGAAGCGGAAGATGTCGGTCACCGAGATCAGCGTGCTCTTGGTGATGCCGAGGTAGGCCACCGACATCGCGAGCGTGGCGTACTTCAGCGGCTGGCTCTTGCGGAAGAAGCTGACCAGCGCGAAGACAAAGAAGAGCGACATCAGCGCCAGGTCGGTCGCCTGGGGGCGCAGGATGTCGGCCCAGGTCTCCACCTTCGCCTCAGTGTCGAAGCCCCAGGCGTCGTCGCTTCCAGCCGCCTGGCCCGCTCCGGCAGCTCCGGCTGGGGGAAGCCCGAGCGCGGCCCACGGGTCGGCGCCGCCAGCGGGCTGCGCCGGGACGCCAGCGGCTCCCGATACCGCTGCCGGTGTGTCGGGAGTGGCCGGTGCGGCAGCGGCGTTCGCCGGAGGTGCCGCCTGCGGTTCCTGCGCGCGAGCAACGGCCGGTCCACTCAGCAGCACCAGCAGGGCGATGGGGAGCAGCGTGGTGGCCGCGCGGTTCAACGCTTCACCGCGTTCGGGTCGAGCAGAGCGCGGGCGACGATGCGGGTCGAATCGCGGATGGCGCGGCTGGCGCTGCCGACGCTGAGCGAGGCGCGCGAGACGTAGTCGACGTCGGCGCCGACCTGGAACTTGTCGAAGATGCTCTTGCCCTTGAACTGCTCGGCAAACTCGGGCGGATCGACCGAGAAGTAGCCGTAGGGCTCGGAGTTGTAGTCGACGACCACGTTGCTGATGGTGCCGTTGGTGTTCAGCCCCACGAGGATATGGATGGCGCCGTGGTAGCCATGCTCCTGCGGCACCATATCGGTGGTCCAGAAAATGTAGCCGAGGACCGGCGCGTTCGGCGTCTTCGCCGGGTCGGCGCCGTAGGCGGTCCAGTGCAGCGGGTTCCCGCCGACATTCGAGAAGGCCACGGCGTTCGGGAAGAGCTTCTTGAAGTGTCCCTCAGGTTTCGGGTTCGTGAAGATGCGGTCGGCGGCGGCGAGGGCAATTCCGCTCGTCAGGAGCAGAACGACCAGTGCGGCAAGTCTCTTCAAACAAGTCCTCCGGAGGGCGATTATCCCGGCGAGTGAAACGGGCCGTCAAGCTTCTTCGCGGCGGGTCAGCTCAGAACCGCAGATCCACGTGGGCGGAGGTGCCGGTCCTGAGTCGCTGGAAAGCGTCCGTTGCCCGCCGCTCTGCCGGATAGTGCCCTACGCCGTCGAGGGGATGACTGCGACGCATCGTGCTCAGGTCGTCGACCACCAGCATCGTCATGGCTGCTCCAGATTGAATCCGTTGACGTCGTCATCGGCAGAACCGTGCTACGTTTGCCTCCATGCCCGAGCGGTCGCCAAGCGACGAGTGGGTGGAAGCGGCCAACTGCCTGGCCACCGTGGCGGACACCCTCGCCAGTGCCGTGCACGAAGCCAACAACATGCTGCAGGTCATCACCGGCTCCGCCGAGATGATCCAGATGCACGGCGGGCTGCCGCCCGGCGTCCTCAAGCGCACCGACATCATTTCGGAGCACGCGCAGCGCGTGTCGGCCCTCATCGGAGCCCTGCGCGATCTGTCGAAGGTCGGTCCCATCCAGCCGGCCGACTCCACGAACCTGGTCACGGTCATCACGTCGGCCCTCGACCTGCGCAGGCATGCCCTCAACCGCGGACACATTGCCGTCACGGTCGACGCCGGCGACCGTCCGCCGCTGGCGCGCGCCAGTTGGCGTCCGCTCATGCAGATCGTGCTGAACCTGTTGCTGAACGCGGAACGGGCGCTGCAGGGACGAACGGGGGCGGCGATTGCGGTGCGGGCGGTGCGTGAGGGGGACGAGGTGACGCTGTCGATTGCCGACAACGGCATCGGGCTGCCGGAGCAGCGGCCGCTGCCCTGGACGCTGCAGGAGCGGCCGGATGCGTCGCCGCTGCTCGGCATCGGGTTGCTGGCGGTGCGCCGGCTGGCGGAGCGTGAGGGCGGATCGTTCGAGCTGCAGTCCGGTGCCGGTGGCACGACGGCGGTCGTGCGGCTGCGGGCGGCCTAGTCGAGCGAGCTGTCGGGCGTCGTCTTGCTGTTGCCCTCGAGGCGCTGCAGCTTGTCGATGAGCGTCGTCCGGCTCAGGTTCAGCAGGCGGGCGGCGCGGCGCTTATTGCCGCCGGTCTTCTCGAGCGACCGCAGGATCAGTTCCCGTTCGAGCTGCGACACCACCGACGTGAAGTTCAGCCCTTCATCGGGAATCGTGACCGTCGACATCACCTCGGTGCGCAACGGACTCGTCATGTCTTCCGGCAGCAGGTCGGGGGTAATCTCGGTCGAGCGGCCGCTGAGCGCCACGGCGTGCTCGACGGCGTTCTCGAGTTCGCGGATGTTGCCCGGCCAGTCGTAGGACATGAGGGCGCGCACGGTGGCCTGCGGCATGGTTCGCGGCGCGACGCCGTTGCTCTTGCACGACTTCTTGACGAAGTGCAGGGCGAGCAGCGGGATGTCCTCGCGGCGGGCGCGCAGCGGCGGCAGCGGAATCGGCACGACGTTCAGGCGATAGAACAGGTCTTCGCGGAACGTGCCCTCACGCACCATCTTGCGCAGGTCGCGGTTGGTGGCGGCGATGACGCGCACGTCGAACTTCACCGGCTTCGAGTCGCCGACGCGTTCGACCTCGCGTTCCTGCAGCGCGCGCAGCAGCTTGGCCTGCACGGCCAGCGGCATTGACGCCACTTCGTCGATGAACAGCGTGCCGCGGTGCGCCGTCTCGAAGCGGCCGATGCGGGCGTTCACTGCGCCGGTGAACGCACCCTTCACGTGCCCGAACAGTTCCGCCTCGACAAGCCCTTCGGGAATCGCGGCGGCATTGAACCCGATGAAGGGGTAGTCGCGGCGCGGGCTGTTGTCGTGGATGGTGCGAGCGATGAGTTCCTTGCCCGTGCCGGTCTCCCCGACGATCAGCACGGTGCTGTTCATCGCCGAGACCAGCTCCAGCCGCTGCAGCACGTGCTTCATGGCCGACCCGGCACCCACCACGCTGTCGAACCGGAACGCCGAGGCGTTGGCTTCGAGGGCGGCGTCGGTTTCGGCTTCGCGCGTGTTGATCGCGTTCCAGAGGCGGGTGGTCAGGTCGGAGAGCGAGAACGGCTTGGTGAGAAAGTCGATCGCGCCGCGCCGGATGGCGGCCACCGCCTCGGGCACGCCGCCCGAGCCGGTCATGATGACGGTGCGAATGTCGGGGTAGCGGTCGAGCGCGGCGTAGAGGATGTCCATGCCGTTGCCGTCGGGCAGCGCCAGGTCGAGCACGAGGCCGTCGTAGGCGAAGCCCTCCAGGCGGGAGAGGGCATCGGCGACGTCGGCGGACTGTGCCACCGCGAACCCGCGGACCTCGAGGGCATCGGCAACCAACTGGCGGAGCTCGGCTTCGTCGTCGACGACGAGGACGGTGGGGCGGGTGGACATAACTTGACCGAGGATCGTCGGGTGATCCGCACGCGTCTGCGGGGAATTCCACCCGCCCTCGCGCTCAAGAGATTTCACGATTTGACGATTGGTAGTATTGATCATGTTGGCCGACTGCGCAGCACAGAAGCGGTTGGACGCGGGAACCTGCGGACTTGCGATGCAGTAGCGGGCAACATGATGACGGATCACCTCGCAAACGCGTTTGAAGTCTTGGTCGTCGACGACGAGCCAGCCGCACGGGAACTCCTGCTGGAGTTCTTCCAGGCACGCGGCTTCACGGTCACTAGTGCGCAAGACGGTCGGGCGGCCATCTCTGCGCTCCAGCGTTCGAACGGAAGCTATGGCCTCGTCGTGACCGACCTGAGCCTGCCAGGGGCGGATGGCTTTGCTGTACTGCAGGCGGCGCGCCAGGCGAATTCCGCCTGCTACGTCGTGATCGTGACGGGCTACGCCTCACTGGACTCCGCCATTCGCGCGGTCCGGGTCGGCGCCTACGATTACCTCACCAAGCCCTTCTCCCTCAGCCAGCTCGAACTCATTCTCGACCGCATACAGGACCGCATCAAACTGCAGGAATCGAGCAGGCGATTAAAGCCCGGGCCAGGCAATGCCGATTTCCCCGAACGTAACGAGAGCCCTGCGGCGCTACTCGATACCCGGTTGAGCGCGATCGAGGAGAGCCTGCTCCGGATCGAACGCGCGCTCAAGCGCGACAAATAGACGTCCCCCCGACGTTCCCCTGTCGGCTAGCCGACAGGGCGTTTTCGTATTTCCTCGGAAAAACCACACGTGGCACGCCTGAACAGCTGAGGCACCAGCCTTGCTCTGCTGTCAGGCGGACGCTCACTGTGGACAACACCATCCCCGACTCCGCCATCGTCGCTGCTCTCGGTCGCCAACTGAATCGTGCAGTGGCGCGCCAGCAGGTCGCCGCCAGCAATATTGCCAACCTCGACACCCCCGGCTTTCGGGCCAGGGACGTCCAGTTTGCGGAGACGCTCGATGCGTCGCTGCAGACCAGCGGTCCAGATTCACCGATCGTGACCGAGGCGGACGGGCTCGCGGCCCGCCGCGACGGCAATACCGTGCAGCTGGACCGTGAACTCCTCAATCTCACCCGGGCCTCGGGCGACTTCAGCGCCGCGCAGACCGCGCTGGCCGCGAAGTTCCGTCTCGTCCGCTACGCCATCAACGAAGGACGCTGACCATGTCACTTGCAGGCGCCATCAAGGCCAGTGCCTCCGCCCTCGACGCCGAACGCTCGCGTCTGGAAGTCGCTGTCTCGAACATCGCCAACGCCGAGTCGACGCGCGGGCCAAACGGCCTCCCGTACCGCCGCCGCGACGTCGTGCTGTCGCCGCAGACGATGGAGGCGTTCAATGCTGCGCTGGGCGAAGCCGGCGCCATCGGCGTGCAGGTGAACAACATCGTGGAGGACCAGTCGGCGTTCCGGAAACGCTACGAACCTTCGCACCCGGACGCAGACAAAGAGGGCTTCGTGTCCGTGCCGAATGTCGATGTGCCCGAAGAGATGGTGGACATGATCGGTGCGGCGCGCGCCTACCAGGCCAACATCACCGCCATCAACGTTATTCGCGACACCGTTCAGCGGTCGCTCGAACTCGGAAAGTAAACCATGGCCATCGATCCGATTTCCGCACGTGCGCTCGCATCGACCGTCCAGAAGGCGGGAGGTGCAACGTCGCCCGACGCGGCCGCACAGGGCGCCGCGACCAGCTTCACCGATTCGCTGTCGAAACTGATCGACTCGGTCAACGACTCGGCGGGCACGGCGAACACCGCCGTGAACGACATGGTGACCGGCACCGGCGACGTGCACCACGCGATGCTGGCGCTCCAGCGTTCGGAAGAGATGCTCCAGCTCACCGTCCAGGTCCGCAACAAGCTGATGCAGGCCTATCAGGACGTCATGCGGATGCCCATGTAGGTGGCGGTTGCATGCTGACCGAGGCGAACCCCTGTGAATCCCGATCAACTCTTCGCACACTTCAAGCGCCTCACGTCGACCCTCTCGACGACGCAGCTCGCCTCGCTGGCCGCGGTCTTCGTCGCGGTCGTCGGCGTCCTCGTCGGGTCGGCGTATTACATCAACACGCCGACCTATGCGGTCCTGTTCTCGGACATGGACTCCGAGTCGGCATCCGCGGTCGTGACGAAACTCAAGGCGGCCAAGGTGGAGTACGTCCTTGACGAGGGCGGACGGACCGTGCGCGTGCCGAACGGACGCGTCGATGAACTGCGCCTCGACTTCTCCTCGCAGGGGATGCCGTCGAGCGGCCGCATCGGCTTCGAAATCTTCGACCGCACAGCGTTCGGCACCACCGAATTCCTCGAACATGTGAACTACCGCCGTGCCCTCGAAGGCGAGCTGGCGCGCACGATTGCCACCATCAGCGAAGTGCAGAGCGCGCGCGTACATATCGCCATGGCGAAGGACTCGCTCTTCGCGGCCGACACGCAGCAGGCCAAGGCCTCGGTGGTCCTCAAGCTGCGCGGGAAGAAGCCGCTCGCCGCGCAGACCATCGCCGGCATCACCGGACTCGTCGCGTCGAGCGTCGAAGACCTGCGGCCCGAGTCGGTCGTGGTGCTCGACACCTTCGGTCGGTCGCTCACGACGCGCAATGAAGATGCGAACGTCGACCCGGGCCTGAACCTGGACAAGCAGCAGCGGCTCGAGCGCGACCTCACCACCAAGCTGGTGGCAATGATCGAACCGGTCGTCGGCGAAGGGCGCGTGCGCGTGAATGTCGCGGCGCGGCTCAACGCCAGTTCGTCGGAGGAGACCGAGGAGACCTGGCAGTCGGACGCCATCGTTCGCACCAAGCAGACCTCGTCCGACATCGGTGCCAGCCCGTCTGGCGGCACCGTGGGCGGGGCCGTGCCGAACACCGCGCCTGGCATCGCCGGTGCGCGTGCCAACACGCCGCCCGCCGCCGCCGCCCCGACCGCCACCATCACCTCCGCGCCGTCAGGCTCGCCGGCGCAGCGGACGACCGAGTCGGCCGCCTACGAAATTCCGCACCGCATCGTCCACACGATCTCGCCGAGCGGGCAGGTGGCGCGTCTCTCCGTCTCCGTCCTGGTCGACGACGACCGGACTACCGAACCGGCGAAGGACGGTCAGCCCGGTACTCCTGCCGCCCGCAGCGCGGAACAGATGAAGAAGATCCGTGATGTGGCGGCCAGTGCCGTCGGCTTCGACGAGGACCGCGGCGACCAACTGACGGTCGAGAACATCTCGTTCGACGACAACCTGGCCGCCGTCCCCGAGGCGCCGAAGACGATGATCGAGCGCGTCACCACCGTGGTGGAGTCCGACCAGGTGCAGGGGCTCGGCCGCACCCTCGGCGTCATCCTGCTCGCGGTGCTCGCGTTCTTCCTCTTCCTCAAGCCGGTGATGAACCGCGCCCTGGCGCCGGCTGGCCAGACGATTGCACTACCGTCCGTGCCGCCCCTGCCGGGCATCGGTGGCGGCGCCGTCGCGATGACGCTGCCTGGCGGCGTCAGGGGTGCGCCGCATCCGACGATTGCCGAACTCGAGCAGCAGGCCGAGGCGCCGACGGAACAGCGCAAGCTGCCCGCCCTGACGCGCAACATGTCGAGCCTGGCCGATAAGGAACCTGAATCGGTTGCCCGCCTGGTGCGGAGCTGGATTGCGGACAATGAGTAAGGAAGGCGTGCACGTCGTCCCCGAAGCGCTGAGCGGCGCGCGCAAGGCCGCGATCCTGATGATGGCGCTCGGCGAGGAGCGCTCGTCTCTCATCTTCCGCTTCATGCAGGAAGAGGAGATCGAGAAGGTGGTGCGCGAGATCGCGTCGCTCGGCCAGGTCTCGGTGGACATCGGGGAGCAGGTGCTCGAAGAGTTTCAGAGCCTGGCGAGTGCCGCGGAGCTGATCCAGTCGGGCGGTGTGGAGCAGGCGCGTCGGCTGCTCGCCAAGGCGCTCGGTCCCGATGTCGCGCGCCGCGTGTTCGACCGCGTGATGCGCTCGTTCAAGCAGAACGAGGGGTTCCTGGCGCTCGAGAAGACGAACCCGCAGCAGTTGTCGAAGTTCATCCTCGGCGAGCACCCGCAGACCATTGCGCTCATCCTCGCGCACCTCAACCCGATTCCTGCGGCGCAGCTCGCATCGCAGTTGCCCGAACAGCTCCGCGCCGACGTGCTGCTGCGCATGGCCAGCATCGAAGAGATCTCGCCCGAAGTGATCGGTCGCATCTCGAGCGTGATCGAGCAGCGGCTCAAGAGCGTCGGTGGACCGTTGCGCGAACAGCGGGGCGGCGTGCGAGCGGTCGCCGAGCTGTTCAATCGGCTCGACCGCAGCATCAGCCAGCCGGCACTCGAGCGAATCGAAGCCGCCTCGCCGGACATGGCCGTGGCCATTCGCAACCTGATGTTCGTGTTTGACGATCTCAAGGACATCGAGGAATCGGGCATCCGCGAAATCATCAACCGCGCCGACAAGCGCGCGCTGACGATCTCGCTGAAGGGCGCCGCCGAGGAGATTCGCGCGCGCTTCTTCAACAACATGTCGAACCGCGCCGCCGAACTGTTGAGGGAAGAGATGGAGATCATGGGGGCGGTCCGGCTGCGCGAGGTCGAGAAGGCGCAGCAGGAGATCGTCGCCATTGCTCGCAAGCTCGAAGAGGAAGGTCTCATCACCACCGCCGCCGGCGCCGGAGAGGCCTATGTGGTCTGAACCGAACTCCAGTGCGATGCGCGTGTCCGCTGCGGCGCGTATCGCCAGCTTCTGGGACGAGGCCCCGGTCACCGCGATCGAGCACGAATACCGCTCGGTGTTCGTGTCGCACGGCGACGGCCAGCAGCAGCGGCCGCCGCAGAGCGCTTCCGTACCAGCGCCGCCACCGGCACCGGAGCAGGTCGAGGCCCGTCCGTCGTTCGCGGAACTCGAGCGGGACGCCTTCATGAAGGGCTACGCCCAGGGCGAACGGGCTGGGGCGGAGGCCGCAGCCAAGCGCGGCGACGCCACGCTGCGGCGGCTCGCCCAGACCGTCGAGGAACTGGCCGGCCTGCGCACCGAACTGGTTCAGAAGACCGAACGTCAGGTCGTCGAACTGGCGCTGGCGATAGCCGGACGCGTCCTGCGCCGCGAAGTGTCGCTCGACCGCGAACTGCTCGTGACGATGGCGCGCATCGCGCTCGAGCGGCTGGGTGAGAACACCTCGGCCACCATCCGCCTCAACCCGGACGACTACGCCTTCATCGGCGCCAAGCTACAGGTCGGCGACAGCAGCCTGGTTCGCGTCGTCGCCGACCCGCTGGTCAATTCGGGCGGCTGCCTGGTGCAGTCGGACTTCGGCCTCATCGACGCCGGCATCGATGCCCAGTTGGGCGAGATGGCCGCCGCCCTTGGCGTCGCCGTGCCGGTGTTGCAACGCGCCGAATTGAACAAGGGGGCGGCATGAGCAGCGGCCTGGTTCTCGACAGCTACTTCGACCGCGTGGCGCAGTGTGAGCCCGCGCCCATCATGGGCGAAGTCATTCGCGTCACCGGTCTGCTCGTCGAGTCGCTGGGACCGCGCGTGCGGGTCGGCGAAGTCTGCGAACTGCGCGGCCGCGGCGACGCGCCGCCGCTGCCGGTCGAAGTGGTGGGCTTCCGAGACGGCCGCCTGTTGAGCGTGCCGCTTGGCGACACGGCCGGCATCCGCCCAGGCGACCGCATCGTGGCGCGCGGCGGCACACTGTCGATTCCCGTGGGGCTGCGGCTGATCGGTCGCGTCATCGACGGCCTCGGCCAGCCGATCGACGGTCTCGGACCCCTGCAAGTCAATGAATCGGCGCCACTCAAGCCGCCGTCACTCAACCCGCTGGCCCGCAGCCCGATCTCCGAAGCGATCGGGACCGGCGTGCGGGCGCTGGACGCGCTGCTGACGTGCGGCCGTGGACAGCGCATCGGCCTGTTCGGCGGCAGCGGCGTCGGCAAGAGCACGCTACTTGGCATGATGGCGCGCGGCACCGAAGCCGATGTGGTGGTGCTGGCGCTGGTTGGCGAACGCGGCCGCGAAGTGCGGTCGTTCCTCGAACACGACCTCGGTCCGCAGGGGCTGGAACGGTCGGTGGTGGTGGTGTCCACATCCGACAGCCCGCCGCTGCTGCGCTTGCGCGCTGCCTACAGCGCGACGGCGATTGCCGAACACTTCCGCGCCAGCGGCCGCAACGTGCTGCTGATGATGGACTCGGTCACGCGTTTCGCGATGGCGCAGCGCGAGGTCGGGCTCGCGGCCGGCGAGCCACCGACCGCCAAAGGCTACCCGCCGTCGGTGTTCGCCCTGCTGCCCGGCCTGCTGGAACGCGCCGGCAACCTGCGCAGCGGCGGCAGCATCACGGCGGTCTACTCCGTGCTGGTCGAGGGCGACGACAACAACGAGCCGATCGCCGACGCCGTGCGCGGCATCCTCGACGGCCACGTCGTGCTGTCGCGCGACCTGGCGTCCCGGAACCACTATCCGGCGATCGACATCCTGCAGAGCGTCAGCCGAACGATGCCCGACGTGACCGAGCCGGCGCACCGCTCGAAGGCGGGGAAGGTGCGCGAGTGGCTCGCCACCCTGCGCGACAGCGAAGACCTGGTGAGTGTCGGCGCCTACGTGCCCGGGACGAACCCGCACATCGACGAAGCGCTGACCAAGCGGGACGCGATCGACGGGTTCCTGCGTCAGCCGTCCGACATGGCCACCCCGTTTGGTGACGCGGTGACGTCGCTCGGGAAGCTCTAGGGGATGACGTTCCGCTTCCGGGCCGCGGCCGCGCTCGACATGCGGCGCAAGCAGGAAGACACCGCGCGCCTGGCGCTGGCTGTGGCCGAACAGGCCGTGAACGCGGCGACGCAGCAGGCCAAAGCGGCCGCCGACCGGGTGAGTGATGAAGGTCGGAAGTTGGTGGACGCGCAGCGCGAGGGGACCGAGGCATGGCGTGTGCAGTGGCACCGTGCCTGGATTGAACGTCAGCGCACCGACGCGGCCACGCGGGCTCGCGAGGTGAACGACCGGTCCGTCGAGGCCGGGGCGGCTGCCGCGCTGACGCGCGACGCGATGAAGAAGCGGCGCGTGCTCGAGCGGCTCCGCGATCGCTCGTGGCGCAAGTTTCAGAAGGACGAGCACGACCAGCACGTCCGCGACATGAATGAACTGGCGACGCTCAGATTCGTCGCGCAGATCGCCGAAGAGGGAGGCACCCGTGCAGATTGATTCAACCAGCGCCGCCGCATCCGCCGCATCCGCCGCACCGGCGAGCGGGACGAGCGGCACCAAGAAGAACGACATGAACGCGCTCGGACAGGACGCGTTCCTCAATCTGCTCGTGACGCAGATGCAGCATCAGGACCCGACGGAGCCGATGGACAACTCGGCGTTCATCGCGCAGCTCGCGCAGTTCAGTTCGCTCGAGCAGTTGCAGCAGATGAACCAGTCCCTCGCCACCATCTCACACTTCTATTCGGCAATCGACTCGGCTTCTTCAGTGGCGAAGACCGACACCTCCACGATCACGACTGAAGGGAAGGCATAAATGGGTTTCTCAGCTAGCCTCTCTGGGCTCAGTGCCAGCCAGCAGAAGCTGAATGTCATCGGCAACAACCTGGCAAATATCAACACGGTCGGCTTCAAGGCGAGCGCGGTGCAGTTCTCCGACCTGGTGAGCCAGTCGGTCGGCGGCTCGAGCGTCAACCCGATGCAGGTCGGTCTCGGCGTCACCACCGGCGCGATCTCGCCGGTGTTCACGCAGGGGGGCTTCGACAACACCGGTATCGCCACGAACGTCGCCATCCAAGGCAACGGCTTCTTTGTCGTCGGCTCCGGCAACAACCAGTCCTACACCCGCGCCGGCAACTTCTCGTTCGACGCCAACGGCATGCTGGTCACTGCGGACGGCCTGCCGGTGCAGGGCTACAACACGCTCGACCCGCTGACCGGCAACATCGTCACCGGCGGCGCCCTGAGCAGCATCGTCATTCCGCCCGGCGCCCTCCTGAACCCAATCGGGACGACGCAGTTCCAGACGGTGTCGAACCTCGACGCCAGTGCGGTGGTCGGCGACACGTTCACCTCGTCGGTGCAGCTCATCGACTCGCTCGGCACGACGCACGTCGCCACGATCAACTACGCGAATACCGGTAACGGCGCGTGGACCTACGACGTCACGGTGCCCGGTGCGGAAGTGACCGGCGGCACGCCCGGTACGCCGTTCTCGCTGCTGGCGGCGCCCGGTACGCTCACCTTCGATGGCTCCGGCGTCCTGACCGGCGTCAACGCGGGCGCGCCGGCCGACGTCGTAGTCACCGGCCCGGCCTGGGCGAACGGCGCCAATCCGGGGTCATTCACCTGGGACCTCGTGCTGGCGAACGGCAACGCTACCTTGAGCGGCTTCGACAGCGCCTCGGCCACGAGCTCGGTCAGCGCCAACGGCACCACCGCCGGTACCGTCAACGCGGTCTCGATCAACAGTGACGGCGAACTGGTGGCCAGCTTCGGCGCCGGCAAGTCGGCCGTGGTTGCCCAGCTCGCGCTCGCCACCTTCAACAACGCGCAAGGGCTGGTGAAGCTCGGCGCCAACCGCTACGGCGCCAGCGACGCAGCCGGCCAGGCCAACGTCGGCGGTGCCAACAGCGGCGGCCGCGGCTCGGTCGTCGGCAACACCCTGGAGCAGTCGAACGTCGACATCGCCCAGGAGTTCACGCAGATGATTCTGGCGCAGCGCGGATATCAGGCGAACTCGAAGAGCATCACGGTCGCCGACGAAGTGCTGCAGGACACGCTCGCGCTCAAGCGTTAATTCGAGGCTGACACCATGCTTCCCGCTGATGTGGGCGCCGCTCCGGCGGCGGCCACGCGCTACCAGAGCACATCCTCGACTCCACCCGCCGCCAGGCGTGAGCGCCAGGCGTCAGCGGCGGATCCGTTCGGCGAACTCGTCGACCAGTACGCCGACGAGGCCGAGCCGGCCGCCGCACCTACCCAGCGCAATGCGCGGCCAGCGGCCCGTCAGGCCACCACCGCGCCACCGCAAGCACAGATGCCTGTGGCCGATGCGCCGGCTGTCGGCATTGCCATGCCTGGCGTGAAGTCGCAGCCACGCCCCGCCGACGTCGCCCCGCCCGTCGTCGCGGTGCCGGCGGCGGAAGACGCCAGCCGCACTGACCTTGTCGTGCCGCAGATGCCCACGGTGTTCGACGTCCCGCTGCCCCTGCCGGTTGCGACAAGTGGCACCGGCACCGGCACCGACCTGACAGTGGCCGTGACTGTGACCGGAGGTGGCGGCACACCGATGGCCGCCATGCCGGTCCTGTCACAGCACTGGCCCCCGCCGGTGGCTGCCGCCGCCGGAACGCCGTTCGCGGCGCCGCCGGCGGATGCGCCTCGGCTCGCCCCCACCGAGGCGGTCGCACCGTCCGCGACGGCACCCGCGCCGCCGCTGGTCGAGTTCCACCTGCCCGAAGGGATGCCGCCCGAAGCGGCCAGCCCCGAGGTGCTCGCGGCGCTGCGCGCTGTCCGGACCACCAACCCGTCGGGCTCGCCCGATCTGGGCGACGCTGTGTCGGCCGAGGCCTCGAACCGGGCCGCACGACCGGTTCAGGCAGTTGGTCCCACGCCACCGTCCGGTCCGCGCGAGGTGGCCATGGCCGCCGTGCGCGAGGCGCTGGCGCAGTCGGTGGACGGGAACCGTCCCGTGTCGACACCGTCGACGCTGACGCAGTCGGAGCCGCAGTCGGTCCAGCAGTCGGTCCAGCAGTCGGTCCAGCAGTCGGGCCAGGTCCCGGTCCCGGCCGCACCTGGCCGCATGGCGACACCGGTGCTCAACGATGCCGCCGTCCAGGCACCGCCCAGCGATGTGCCGATCGCGGCGCTCTCGCCGGACGCACCACAGACGTCAGAGCCGGAGCGCCCGGCGCTCGGCGCCGCGGTCACCCCTGAGCAGGTCTCGACCGACGCGGCGTCCATCCGGACACCGCGGTCAGCCAGACAGGCCTCGGCACAGCCGCAGATACGGATGCCGAACTCGGCAGTGACGCAGGGGGGGCCGGCGGAGGAGAACGTCCAGGCTCTGCCCAGCCGCAAGGCGACGCACGACGACGTGCCGGCGCCGGTGGCGCGTCCCACGGCGCGAGCGGCGCAGGCCATTGCCGCCTTCCACGCCGCGGCGACCATCGGCGCCACGACGACGCCTGCGGCGGTGAACGCCGCGGTCATGAGTGCCGGGGTGGCGTCGACACCGCTGCTCGACGCGGAGCTGCCGACGCAGCTCATTCACGCCATCCGGGTCCAGTGCGATCAGGGCAGCGGGGAAGCGCGCATCCGGTTGAACCCCGGCTTCCTCGGTGGCGTGACCGTCGGGGTGCAGATCGACGGCAGCTCGGTCACCGCATCGCTGCAGGCCGCCAGCGCCGAGGTCCGGGAGTGGATGCGCACCAACGAATCGATGCTGCGTCAAGCGCTGGCGGACCAGGGGCTGCAGCTCGACCGGCTGGTCATCGTGGAGGAGGACGCGCCGACGTCCACCGATGACGAGGCCGCCGGCCCGCGCGACGAGCGCGAGCAGCAGGCGCCACGGCGTCAGCGCCGAACGGCCGATCAGGGAACCTTCGAACTCGTCTTCTGAGAGGAACGCATGTCTATCAACAGCATCGGAAGCACGCCGGATGTCGGCCAGCTGATCACCGGCCTCATGGACCGCGTCGACGCGAACAAGGACGGCCAGCTCTCGAAGGACGAGTTCGGCACGTTCCTGACGTCACTGCTCGGCGGGCTCCAGCAGAAGATGGGGTCGACCGGCACCGCCAACACGGCGCCGCTGATGAGGCCGGTGTCGGCGAACGCCGCCGCGGTCACCCCCCGCACCAACTACGACCCGATTCCGGGCTTCGACCTCGGCAAGTTGAACGACCCGTCGCACGTCACCACCAAGTACACCTTCGGACGCGCCGTGCAGGACCTCTCGCTGCCACCGACCAGCGGCAACCTGCAGGCGGTCGTCGACCACCTCAACGCGAAGGGGGGCACCGCGAAGGTCACCGGCGACGACACGATCGACTTCGGCGACGGCTTCGGCTCGGTCGACGTCATCTTCTCGGTGGGCGACCCCGACGCCCGCTGGCAATGGCTGCCGACGACGTAGTTGAATGACGGAGGTTGGACCCTGTCCAGCCTCCACCCGCCGCCCCTGCCCTGTCGCTGCGCCGTCACCGCGTCCGGCGCCCCGACCTCCTGCTTCAGTCTCCCCTCTCGAAATCCTGAGCATTTCCGCGGTTGTCGCGGGCACCCGGCTTGCTCCCGCATGGGTGTCGCCACTGATGGCGCCACTTTTTACAGAATGTCCATGAGCGACCCAACGCCAGCCGCAGCCGGAGCTACCGGGAAGAAGAAATCGCCTGTGATGATGATCGTGGCCATCGCGGTGCTGGCGGCCGGTGCCGCCGGCGGCGGTGCCTGGTTCTTCCTGCGCAACAAGGGTCCAGCCGTTGTGGTGGAGAAGAAGTTGAGCGAACACGGGCTCGTGAAGATGGAGCCGTTCGTCGTCAACCTGGCGGACGAGGGGAACCAGCGCTTCCTGCGCGCCTCGATCCAGCTCGTGGTCGAGGACGAAGTGGAGGCCAAGGAGTTCGAGGAGAAGCCGGTGCTGATGATGGGCGCCCGCTCCGCCATCGTGAATGCGCTCACGGAGCAGACCTCCGGACATCTCGGGTCGGTGGAAGGCAAGGCCGAACTCCGCGCGGCGCTCAAGGAAAAAGTCTCGGCAGCCCTGAAAGAGATCGAGGTGGTCGATGTCCTCTTCTCCGACTTCGTCATCCAGTACTGAGCCGGCGCAGGTGCTCGAGGCGCCCGACCTGACGACGCCGCTGCAGGACATCCGCTGTCAGGTGGATGTCATCATCGGCACCGGCGTCCTCACGCTGCGCGAGTGTCTGACACTCCAGCCCCAGTACGTCGTGAAGCTCGTCGAGCCAGCGGGCGGCGACCTCAGCATCCGCGTGCACGGCGTGACGCTGGCGACCGGGGAAGTGGTGGTGGTGGACAACGCTGCCGCGCTCCGCGTCACGCACATCGTGCCGCCCGTTGGCGTGGAGGTGTCATGAGCCTGCAGGTGGTGGCGCTCAGCCAGGCTGAGGCGCTCGTCGGCGGGGGACCCTCGATCTCGGGACAGGCCTACCTGTCGGTCTTCGTCGTGCTGGCGCTTCTGGCCGGCGCGGCCTGGGCGCTGAAGCGGACCAACACCCTGCGGCGCGGCGCGCTGCCGATCGTCGTCGAAACAGCGGTGGCGCTCGGGGAACGCCGCACGCTGGTCGTGGTGTCGGTCGAGGGACGCCGCCTGCTGCTCGGGCTGACGCCGCAGAGCATTGCGCTCGTCACCGAGCTCACCGCCGCACCTCCGGCGTTCGGCGACCGGCTGGACGCCTCGCTCGCGGAGCCGCGGTCATGACGGTTCGTACTCGCCGGGTCGTGCTCGTCGTGGCGGCAATGCTGCTGCTGTCGTCGGCGGCCGTGTTCGCGCAGGACCCGGCCGGCCAGATGAATCTCCGGATCGACGGCGTCGGCACCGTGTCGGCACCGCTGCAGATCGTGCTCCTGTTGACGTTGCTGTCGTTCGTGCCGGCGGCGCTCGTCATCATGACGTCTTTTACTAGAATCGCCATTGTCTTCCATTTCTTGAGGCAGGCCCTCGGCACGCAGGAAGTGCCGTCCAACCAGATGCTGGTCGGCCTCACACTTTTTCTCACCGCGTTCATCATGGCGCCGGTCGCCGACCGCGTGAACGTGCTCGCGGTGCAGCCCGCCATCGCCGGCAAGATCGATGTGATGCAGGCGCTCGAGGCCGGGGCGCCGCCGGTTCGCGACTTCATGCTCAAGCAGACGCGGCAGGCCGACCTCGCGCTGTTCGTCGATCTGGCGCGGTTGCCCCGTCCCAACACTCCGAGTGACCTGCCGATGCGCGTGGTCATTCCGGCCTACGCCATCTCGGAGCTGAAGACCGGCTTCCAGATGGGTTTCTTCCTGTTCATCCCGTTCCTGCTCATCGACCTCATCGTCTCCACGACGCTGCTCTCGATGGGCATGATGCAGCTCCCGCCCGCGATGATCTCGCTGCCGTTCAAGGTCCTGCTGTTCGTGATGATCGACGGCTGGAACCTGATCGTCGGCTCCATCGTGCGCAGCTTCGCCTGAGGTCCGTCATGTCTGAAGCGCTCATTGTCGGAATCGTGCGGCAGGCCATCGAGACAGCGGTGATCGTCACCCTGCCGATGCTCGCCGCAGGTCTGCTGGCCGGTGTGCTGGTCAGCGTCTTCCAGACGGTCACCTCCATCCAGGACAACGTGCTGGCGTTCATCCCGCGCGCCGCGGCCATCTTCGCGGTGTTCGCCCTGACGTTCCCCTGGATGCTCCGTGTGGTGACCGGGTTCTCGGCCGGGCTCATTCACCGGTTGCCGGAGCTGGTGCGGTGAGCGAGTTCGAGCCGCTGGTGCGCTTCGGGCTGCTGCTCGTGCGCCCAGGCATGCTGATCGCGGCGGCGCCGCCCTTTGGCGCGGCGTACGCGCCGATGCCCGTACGGCTCGGTCTCACGCTGCTGTTCACGCTCGCCCTCACGCCGGTGATTGCCGTGCCGGTCAGCGTCGGGCTCATCGACCTGGCGCTGGTCGTCACGCGCGAGATGGCCGTCGGGCTGTCGATCGCGTTCGGCATCCGCGCGCTGATTGCCGGTGCGGAATTCGCGGGTCACCTCACGAGCTTTCAGCTCGGCTTCTCTTACGGCTCGATCGTCGACCCACAGAGCGGCGTCCGGAACTCGATGTTCGCCGCGCTGTACGCCAACCTGGCGCTGATCACCTTCTTCATGCTGAACGGGCATCACATGCTGCTGCGGGCGGTCGCCGCCTCGTACACGCAGATTCCGCTCGGCCTCGGCCGGGTTGACGGCTCGTTGGTGGCCGCGGTCACCGGCATGCTCGGCATCATCTTCGTACTCGGCGTCCGCCTGGCGATGCCGCTCATCCTCGTTCTGCTCGTGGTCGAGATGGCGCTCGGCCTGATCGCGCGCGCCGCCCCCGGCATCAACCTGATGGTGGTGTCGCAACCGCTGCGCATCGTGATCGGCCTGTTGGTCGTCGCCTCGATTCTCGCTATGGCGCCAGGCCTGGTGGCGCGCTACATCACGCCCTCCCTCGAAGCGGGCATGCGCGCCGCCGTGGCCTTCCGCTGACGGACCGAGGATGGCTGACGAACAGGGCGAAAAAACAGAACAACCCTCGCAGAAGCGCATCAAGGACGCGCGCCAGCGCGGTCAGGTGGCGCGCAGCCGCGATCTCAGCACGGCGATTTCGTCGCTGGCACTGACGCTGGCGCTCGGCGCCTGGGGACCGTCGATCGTCATGCGGATGGCCAACCGGATGGTGCTCGGCCTGCAGCGCATCGGCGACCACCCGCTCCAGGCGATCTCGCCGGGCGAACTGACGCAGGCCATCCTCGCCGACGGCGGCATGATGGCCGTGGCGGTCGGGCCGCTCCTCTGCATTGCCGCCGCCGTTGGCGTGCTGACCACCGTCGGGCAGACCGGGTTCAACTTCGCCACCGAGTCGCTGAAGTGGGACTTCACCAGGCTGAGCCCCTCGAAGGGGCTGCAGCGGCTGAAGCCGTCGCACGGCGGCATGGAGTTCCTGAAGGCGTTCATCGCCGTCACGGTCCTTTCGACGATCACCTGGAAGATCATCGACGCGCAGTTGCACGACGGCGGCATGGTGGCGCGCATGGCGCCGGCCGAAGCCGCTCGCTTCGGCTGGGAATCAGTACGGCAGCTGCTGTGGCAGGGCGCCCTCGCGATGATGGTGCTGGGTGTCGCCGACTTCCTCGTCGAGAAGTGGAAGACGACGTCGCAGCTGAAGATGACCAAGCAGGAGGTCCGCGACGAAGCGCGCTCCTCCGAAGGCTCGCCCCAGCTCAAGGCTCGCGTGCGCCAGATCCAGCGCGAGATGAGCAAGCGCCGCATGCTGAAGTCGGTCGAGACCGCCACGGTGGTGGTGACCAACCCGACCCACTTCGCCGTCGCGCTGCAGTATCACCGCGCCACCATGGCCGCCCCGATCGTCATCGCCAAGGGCGCCGATTACATGGCGCAGCGCATCAAGGCCATCGCCCGCGAGAAGGGGATCCCGATGGTCGAGAACGTGCCGCTCGCGCAGGCGCTCTACAAGAGCGCCGAAATCGGTGAGGTCATTCCCGGGCCGCTGTTCGGGGCGGTCGCGGAAGTTCTCGCGTATCTCGTTCGCATCAGGGAGCTGGTGCTGTAGGCCGTCGTCATGAGCACAGAACACGCACCCACCGCACGCCCCGGCGCGCAGTTGCTGGCCCCCATCGCCGTCATGGCGGTGGTGCTGCTGATGATTGTGCCGCTGCCGCCGCTCATCCTCGACCTGCTGCTGTCGGTCGACATCGGCCTCTCGGTCGTGTTGCTGCTGACGGTGATCTACATCCGGCAGCCCGTCGAGTTCTCGGTCTTTCCGTCGCTGCTCCTGCTGCTCACCCTGATCAGGCTCTCGCTGAACGTGGCGTCGACCCGTCTGATCCTGATGAACGGCCAGGACGGCGTTGATGCGGCCGGGCACGTCATCATGGCCTTCGGCCAGTTTGTCGTCGGCGGCAACTTCGTCGTCGGCATCGTCGTGTTCCTCGTGTTGATCGCGATCCAGTTCCTGGTGATCAACCACGGCGCCGTCCGCATCTCGGAAGTGACGGCCAGGTTCACCCTCGACGCGATGCCCGGCCGGCAGATGGCGATCGACGCCGACCTCAACGCCGGCATCATCGACGACAAGGAAGCGAGGCAGCGTCGCGAGCGGGTGCGGCGTGAAGCCGACTTCTACGGCTCGATGGACGGTGCGATCCGCTTCACCCAGCGCGACGCGCTGGCCGCCATCCTCATCACCGGTGTCAATATCGTCGCCGGGCTCATCATCGGCATCGTCCAGCACAACATGGACGCCGCCACCGCCGCGCAGAACTACACCATTCTGACGGTCGGTGAAGGACTGGTGACGGCCATTCCCGCGCTGCTCGTCTCGATGTCAGGTGGTCTCATCACCACCCGCGCCGCCTCCGAGTCGAATCTCGGCGAAGACGTCGCGGTGCAGTTGCTGGCGCGCGCCCGTCCGCTGGCCGTCGCCGCCGCTGTGCTCGTCGGCCTCGCGCTCATCCCCGGCCTGCCGAAGTTCTCGTTCCTGGTGGTCGCGGGACTGCTGGCGGCAGCCGCGTATGCGAACAAGGCAGCGGCCGGTGGACCGGCGGTGGAGGGCGATGTGGCCGCTCAGAGCGCGGCCGCATCGGCGCCGTCGCCCGATGCGCTCGACGCCACGACGACGGTCGACGCGCTGGCGGTGGAGGTGGGCTATGCGCTCGTGTCGCTCGTCGACGAGAAGCAGGGCGGCACGCTGCTGAACCGCGTGCGTGCCATCCGCCGTCAGGTGGCGAACGAGACCGGCATCGTCGTGCCGTCGGTGCACGTGGCCGACAACCTCCAACTGCCGCCGCGCGCCTACGCCATCCTGGTGAAGGGGGTCGAAGTGGCGCGGGGCGAGCTGTATGCGGAGCGCCTGCTGGCCATCAACCCTGGTGGCGTCGGCGTATCGCTCGACGGCGTGCAGACGCGTGAACCGGCGTTCGGCCTGCCGGCCACCTGGGTCGGCCAGGACCAGCGCGAGAAGGCGGCCGCCGCCGGCTTCACGGTGGTCGACCCGACCACCGCACTGTCGACGCACCTGTCCGAAACCATCCGTGCCTTCCTGCCCGACCTGCTGAGCCGTCAGCAGACCAAGGAACTGGTGGACCGCGTCGCCCTGACCTCGCCGAAGCTGGTCGAGGAACTCATTCCCAAGCTCGCCTCCATCGGCGACGTCCAGCGCATCCTGCGGCAGTTGCTCCGCGAGCGGGTATCGGTGCGCGACCTGACGACCATCCTCGAAGCCTTCGCCGATGCGGCGATGGTCACCAAGGACCAGGACCAGCTGACCGAGGCCGTGCGCGCCGCCATGGGCCGCGCGATCTGCCGACCGTTCCAGAACGAGAAGGGCGAGGTGCCGGTCATCGCGCTGTCGCCGACGCTCGAAGAGCGGTTACTGCAGGCGGTCGTCCGCACCGATCAGGGGAGCGTGCTGGCCATCGACCCGACGCAGGCACAGCGGCTGGCCTCGCGCATCGCCGACGTCTTCGCCAGCGCAGTGGCACAGCCCGTGCTCTTGTGCTCACCAGCGCTGCGGCCGCACCTGTGGCGTCTCTTCTCACGGGTGCTTCCGCACCTCGGGGTGCTGTCGCACAACGAGATTCCGGCCCAGATCAACATTGCGGCACTGGCGACCCTTGACTGAGTCATGCAGCTGAAGACATTCCGTCAATCTACTGTGCGCGAGGCTCTTCGGGAGGCTCGCGAAACCCTTGGCCCCGACGCCTTCGTGCTGAAAACCGAGATGGTGCCGGCCCCCGGGCTGCGCGGCCTGCTCGGCGCCCGCGAGGTTCAGCTCACGGCGGCCCTCGCTCAGGACGTGTCGGCCCCCCGACCATTGCCCGAGGAACGTCGGCCACCCGTCATCGACCGCGAGGGGGAGGCCCTGGTGGCCCGCCTCGTCGCGAGCGGTCTCGACCAGCCGATGGCGGCGGACATCGTCCGCGGCATCCCCGAGTCGATGCGCCGCGGCGCCACGGCCAGCCGCCTGTTCAGGGCGCTGGTCGACGAAGTGACGCCGCTCACCGCGGCGGCGGACCAATTCGCTCGCGCCGAGGTCTTCATCGGACCGCCCGGCGTCGGCAAGACCACGACGATTGCGAAGATCGCGGCGCGAGAGCGGGCCGCGCACGGCCGGGCGCTCGGGATGATCGCGGCCGACGGCTTCCGCGCCGGCGCGGTCGAGCAACTGCGCACCTACGCCGACATCATCGGGTCGACCTTCACGGTGGCACGCACCTCCGAGGAACTCGACCGGGCCCTCTCCGGCGCCCGCCACACCGTGCTCGTCGACACCGCCGGCCGCTCGCCGAAGGATGGCTCGGTGGCCGAGCAACTGAACGCGCTGGCGCGGCACCGCAGCGTCCGCACGCACCTGGTGCTGGCCGCGGACACCAGTGTGTCGAGCGCCCGGCGCATCTTCGACACCTACGCCGAGGCCCGGCCGACACGCGTCGTCATCACCAAGCTCGATGAGAGCGATTCACTGGCGCCGCTCAGCAGCCTGCTGCGGGAGCGGGGGATTCCCATCTCCTACATCACGACAGGCCAGTGCGTGCCCGAAGACCTCGAGCGGGCCACGCCGGTGCTGCTGGCCAGCGCCATCCTGTCTGAGTCGTACGACGAAACGGCGGTTCGGTCATGAGTAGTCCTGTGCAGTCTGTGCGCCGCGGCGTCACCATCGCGGTCACCAGCGGCAAGGGCGGTGTCGGCAAGACGACGCTCACCGTCAACCTGGCGATAGCCCTGGCCCGCCTGCAGGTCCGCGTCGGCATCCTCGACGCCGACTTCGGACTGGGCAATGTCGACGTGATGCTGGGCCTCTCCCCAGAGTCGCATCTGGGTTCGGTCCTGGCCGGCGAGAAGGCGCTGGGCGAGATCGAAGCGAGCACGGCGTGGGGCGTGCGGGTCTTCCCGGCCGGCACCGGCATCAAGGGCATGGCCGCGTTGCCCACCGACCACTGGGCCCGTGTGCAAGCCGGTATCGACCAGCTCGGGTCGACCTTCGACTACCTCCTCGTCGACACCGGCCCAGGCATCGGCGACACCGCCTTGATGGTGGCCGACGCCACGGATAAAGCCATTGTGGTCACCACGTGCGACCCGACGGCGCTGGTGGATGCCTACGCGATGACGAAGTTGCTCATCGGTGCGGCCCCAGGCCGCGAGGTGGGGCTCGTGGTGAACATGGCGCGCGATGCCGAGCAGGGGTGGCTCGCTGCGCGGAAGCTCGGAACGGCGGTGCAGCAGTTCCTCGGCGGCACCATCCGCTACTACGGACACGTGGAACTCGACCCTCGCGTGTCGGAATCAGTCCAGGCGCAGCGACCGCTCATGACGCAGTTCGTGGACAGCCCGGCGACCCGTGCCTTTCAACGCCTGGCACGGCGGATCGCCCTGTGGACGCCTCCGATCGAGACGGCGGCACCGGCTGTGCAGAGCAGTGTGATGACCGCGGACGGCTTTGCGCGGACGGAGGCGCGGTCATGCGCATGACGATGGCAATGCCAGAACCAGACCTCGAGACACGTGACCGTCTGGTCATGGACCACGTCGGTCTGGTACGGGCCCTGGCGGGGCGCCTCGCGCACCGCGTCCCCTCGCAGGTGGAAGTGTCCGAGTTGATCAGTGTGGGTGTGCTCGGGTTGATCGACGCCGCCAGCCGGTTCAAGCCAACCCTCGGCGTGCCGTTCGACGCCTTCGCTCGCCGCCGTATCCATGGCGCGATGCTCGACGCGCTGCGCGACCTCGACTGGGCGCCGCGGTCGGTCCGCAAGCTCGGACGGACGATGGACGGCACGATGGCCCGCCTGCGTCACGAACTCGGGCGCGAGCCCGGCGAGAAGGAAGTGGCCGGGGCGCTCAACGTCTCCGAATCGGAGTACGGCCGCATCCTCGACCAGCTGAAGACGGCGGAACTGGCGGTCATCCGCCAGGCGACCAACGGCGACGGCACCAGCTCCCTCGAAGTGGCCGTCGACCCAGGTGAAGGCCCGTATGCCCGGCTCGAACGCGAGGAACTCCGGCAGTTGCTGGCCGAGGCCATCACGGAACTACCCGACCGCGAACGCCAGATTCTGGCGCTCTATTACCAGGAAGAGTTGACGCTCGCCGAAATCGGCCAGGTCATCGGGGTGGGTGAGTCACGCGTCTCGCAGTTGCGGACGCAGGCGATCGGCCGGCTCCGCTCGAGGCTGGCGACGCGGATGCGCCAGCCGGGAGCGGTCGCATGAGCACGATTCTCTCGCAGGAAGAAATCGACGCGCTGCTCTTCGCCAAGGACGAGACCCCATACGACTCGTCGCCGCGCAGGGCGTCGTCGCGCGAGGCAGCGCGGTACAACTTCCGCCGCCCGGACCGCGTCTCGAAGGAACAGATTCACTCGCTGCAGTTCCTGCACGACCGGTTCGCGCGCAACGTGGCGACGTCGCTCTCCGCGTACCTCCGTGCCATCACCGAGCTGTCGGTGGTGTCGGTGGAGCAGTTCTCATATTCCGAGTTCCTGATGTCGCTGTCCGATCCGACCGCCTTCTATGCGCTGTCGATGGCGCCGTTCGAGGATCTGGGCGCGCTCGAAGTGAACCCGGCCATTGCGTTCTCGATCGTCGACCGCATCCTCGGCGGCACCGGCAACGGCGTGGCGCCAACCCGGGCGCTGAGCGACATCGAGCAGAACGTGATCGAATCGGTCGTGAAGTTGCTGCTCGACAGCCTGTCCGACACCTGGCGTGCGCTCACCCCGCTGCAGTTCACCGTGCGCGGTCGAGAGACCCGTCCCCAGATGCTGCAGGTGTCTGCGCCGAATGAAGTGGTCGTCATGATCGCGTTCGATATGAGAATCGGCACCGCGCGCGGAATGATGAATCTGTGCCTGCCGGCCAGCCTGATCGAGTCGGTCGGTGCCCACTTCGGCCAGGCCTGGCATCGCCAGCGCCGAGAGCCGAACGATGTCGAGAAGCTGTGGCTGCGGGAGAACCTGCAGCGCGTTCCGATGCGGCTGACGGCGATGCTCGAGGCGCGGCTACGCACCAGCGAACTCGTGGCCCTGCAGCCGGGCGACATCCTCACGCTCGGGGTCCGCGCGGACGAACCGGTCGAAATCCGGGTCGGCGACACGCGCAAATACACCGGGCGCTTGACCAAGCACGCCGGACGCGTGGGGGTTCGAATCGAACGCCGCGCCGAGGCGGGAATGTCCGAGGGCTAAATGACCGATCAACAACTGTCCACTCGCCTTGCCTCGCGGTTCGGCCACGAACTGGTCGCGGCGCTGGCCGCCGCCATCGGGGCCACCGTGACCGTGGAACCGGCCAGCGGTCCAGCCGTGGGGCGCGGCCTGCTCCTCTCGGTCAAGGTCGCCGGTTCGCAAAGCGGTGTCGTCGTCGCCTGGATCGAGTCGGCCGTCGCCGATGCCGCGGTGCGCGCCGCGACGGGAGCCGAGGGCGAACCGGCCCTCGAAGATGTCATCAACCTCGTGCGCGAGATGGCGACGCATGCGTGCGCCATCGTCTCGCTCGCACCCGACTTCAGCGGCTTGCGCTTCTCGATGTCGGCCATCACGCCTGGCAACGCGCCGGCATCGGCCGGCCTGCTGCAGTTCCCGATGACCGCAGAGACCGTCGGCCTCGTCGCCGTGTCCGCCAGCCTCTCCGCCGTCGGCGACGCCCAGAACGTGCGCCAGAGCGGCAATCTCGACCTGGTGCTCGATGTCGAACTGCCGCTGGTGGTCCGTTTCGGCCGGACGACGCTGTCGCTGAAGGCGTTGTCGGGGCTCGGGCCAGGCTCGATTGTCGATATGGGCCGCTCCCCCGACGAACCGGTCGAACTGCTGGTCAGCGACAAGGTCGTGGCGTACGGGGAAGTGGTGATTGTCGACGGCAGTTACGGGCTGCGCATCACCGACCTGGTCAGCCGCACGGACCGCTTCCGTGCCTTGGAGACACGATGATCCTCACCTACGTACTCGCGGCGATGGCCGTGATCAGCGCCCTGCAGTTGGTCCTGCTCGTCCGCCTGGCGCGTCGCGTCACCGGTGCCGAACGGATGCACGACCGGCTCGCGCACTTCTCCGAGGCGCTGTCGCTGTTGACCGACACCACCGAACAGGGGCTCGCGAATGTCGCGGCTGGCCTGACCGCGTTCGGCACGAAGACCTCGACGCGCGGTACCACCCGCGCGACCACGCGCCGCATCGTCAGCGCCGCGACGAAGGGGCGTCCCGTCACGGCGATTGCCGCCGACGAGTCGATCTCCGAAAGCGAAATCCGGCTGCACCTCGGACTCGATGCGGCAGCCCGGTCAACGGAGGCAGACCATGGCGCGCTGCGCGTCTGAGTCGTGCGGTCGCTGGCGCCCCGATGTGCTGGCTGGCGTCTCAGGACTCTCCGTCGATGCCGGCTGGTTCTGCTCGAAGACCTGTGTGGAGCACATGGTCCAGAAGCGGCTCGCCGGCGCGGTCCGAGTCGAACAGCCGATCCTGGCGTCGGCTCCGCACCTGCGCCTTGGCGTGCTGCTGCGTCATCACGGTGCGCTCTCAGCCGACCAGTTGCACGACGCGCTGGAGGCGCAGCGGAAGAGCGGCCTCAGGCTCGGTGCGCAGGCGCGCGCCATGTTCGGCCTCGACGCCGGCATGGTGCTGAGGGCGCTGGCGGCGCAGGCCGGCACACGCTACCTCACCGCGATCGACCCGGCCACCGTGCAGGACGGCCCAGGCGGGCTGCCGCACGAAGCCATGGCCGCGCTCGGACTCATTCCGTTCTCGAAGCCGGACCGCGATGGTCGCGTGCGCGTGGCGTCGATGGCGCCGGTGCGCTGGGATGCGGTCACCGCGCTGAGCACGCTGGCCGGGTGGAAGCCCGAGCCGTATCTCGTCGAGGACGAGGTGTGGGCCGGCCTGTTCACCAACTACGGCACCGCACAGGCCGAGGACGGGTCGACCACACGCGTCGTCATCGTGAACAGTGAAGGCGAAGCGGCGACGCGCATTGCGACCCTCGCCGCCTCGGGCCGCCGCGCACGGCTCGCCGAAGCGCACTGGGACCCCTACATCTGGGTTCGTGTACATGGGGAGGCCATGGTGAACGACGTCCTGTTCGCCCGCCCGACCACGCAGGAGTTGTCATGGCAGGCAGCCAATACATCGCACTGAGCGGCATGCGCGCCCGCCTCGACCAGCTCGATCGGCTGGCGGCGGATATCGCGAATGTCGGCACCGCGGGATACAAGAGCGAGCGGGCAGCCGACGCGCAGGCGGATCGTCCGCAGTTCTCGACCGTGCTGCAGTCGGCGATCGACGTCACGACCGGCGACCGCCGGCTCGACGTGGCGCCGGGCACAATGGCCTCGACCGGCCGCGACCTCGACTTCGCGCTCGAGGGGAACGGCTTCTTCGTGGTCGATACGCCGCAAGGCGCGCGCTACACCCGCAACGGCCACTTCAACCGCAGCACCGACGGCACGCTGGTCACCGATGACGGCTCCGCCGTGCAGGGCACCAACGGTCCCATCCGGCTCGGGCAGGGTGAGGTCATCGTCGACGGCGACGGCACCATCAAGGCCGGCGGCGTCGCCGCGGGCAAGCTGAGGGTCGTGAGCTTCGAGAATCCGAGCGGCCTTGCCGCCGAGAGCGGTGCCAAGCTGCGCGCCGGGACGGCTGTGCCCATCGATGTGGCGCAGCCGGGTGTCCGCATGGGAACCCTGGAGCAATCCAACGTCTCCCTCGTCGACCGCGTCGCGCAGTTGACCGGCGTGAGCCGCAGCTTCGAGGCGCTCCAGAAAGCCATGACGCTGATGATGAACGACATCGATGGCCGCGCCATCGACCAACTGGGGAGACTGAGATGATCCGCGCCCTCTATACGGCCGCCAGCGGCATGAACGCCCAGCAGGCCAACATCGACACCGTGGCCCACAACCTGGCCAACGTGAATACCGCCGGGTTCAAGAAGAGCCACATGGAGTTCGAGGACCTCGTCTATCAGGAGACCCGCGCGGCCGGCTCCGCCACCTCCTCGGTAGGAGAAGCGCCCATCGGCCTCGAGGTGGGCCTCGGCACGCGTCCGGTCGGCAGCTCGCGCGACTTCAGCGCCGGCAATCTGCGCGCCTCGGGCGGACAGTTGGACCTCGCCATCGAAGGCGACGGTTTCTTCCAGATCACCACCCCCGCCGGCACGACGGCCTACAGCCGCACCGGTGCCTTCCACCGCGACGCGCAGGGGATGCTCGTCACCGCGGACGGCTACGGCCTCGAACCGCAGATCACCATTCCGGCGAACGCCTCGACCGTCACCATCTCGAAGGACGGCGTCGTGTCGGCGCAGATTGCCGGGCAGACCGCCACGCAGCAGCTCGGCACGATCGAGCTCGCCACCTTCCAGAATGCCGCGGGCCTGCGCCCGCTCGGCGGCAACCTCTTCGAGGTGACGACCGCGTCGGGCGACGCGCAGACCGGCGCCCCGGGTGTCGACGGCAAGGGCTCGGTGCAGCAGGGCTTCATCGAAGATTCGAACGTCAGCGTGGTCGAGGAGATGGTGAACATGATCCTCGGACAGCGCGCCTACGAGGCCAACTCGCGCGTCATCAAGGCGGCGGACGAGATGCTCTCGCAGGTCAACAACATGGTGCGGTGATGCAGCGCCTTCTTCCGCTCCTCCTGGTCGTGGCTGGCGTGTCGCCGGTGTATGCGCAGGCGCCGGCAAGCGCCGCGCTGCAGCAGCGCGTGGCCACCGCGTTCGTCGCGGAGCTGCGCTCGCGGCTCGGGAGCAGCGCGGAGATCACGATCGGCAACGTCCACGTGTCGGTGCGCGAGGACAAGGCCGGGTCGCTGGCCGTGGTGCCGTCGCCGCGGGCGACGCTCGATGCGCCGGTGGAGTTCGTGATCGTCGGGGCGGGAGCGAGCGGCAAGCCGATGCAGGTGGGGCGCGGACGCGCCGACGTGTTCGTGTCGATGCCGCATGTGCAGGCGGCGCGAACACTGGTGCGCGGCAGCGTGCTGACGCCTGACGACCTCGTGTCGATCACCGGCGACCCGGGCGGCGTGCCGTTGAAGCGGCTGCCGACGGCGATGGATCTCATCGGCGCCACGCTGCGTCGCGATACGGCGAGCGGGGAAGTGCTGACCCTCCAGGAAGCGGTGCTGCCGCTGGCTGTCCGCGCGGGTGACACCGTGCAGGCGCTGGCCACGATCGGCACGGTCCAGGTATGGGCGGAATTGACGGCAGTGGACAACGGCGCCGAAGGGGCGGTCGTGCGGGTGGTGAATCGCGAGACGCGTCGCGAACTCCGTGCACGCGTGCTCAGGGCCGGGCCGGCGTAGTCGAGGTGATGCATGACTAAACGGACGCAGTGGGCTGCGGTGGTGGGCGTGGCGTGCGCGCTGTGGGCCGGTCCGGCCGCGGCGCAGCCGCCGGGTGCCAGCGACAAGTACGACGAGCAGCTGTCCCGCTACCTCGAGTCGGCGCGGCAGCAGGCCACCGGCACTCCCGCGCACGGACGCAACGACTGGATGAACGGTCTGCTCGGCGACAACCGGGCCGGCCGCGTGAACGATCTGGTCACTATCCGCGTGGTCGAAAGCATTACCGCCACCGGTTCGGCCGATTCGAACCTCTCGAAGTCGAGCAGCGGGTCGGCCGCCGTGCCCGGTCTGTTCGGCGTGCAGAAGAAGCTGCCGGCCCTCATCGACCCGGCCAACCTCGCCGCCGCCAAGAGCGACACGCAGTTCAAGGGTGCCGGTACAACGACACGGGCCGGAGAACTGACAGCCATCGTCACCGGCCGCGTCGCCGAGGTCCTGCCAAATGGTGACCTGTTTATTGAGAGTGTTCGCGAAATCGCCATCAATGGTGACCGCCAGGTGGTGGTCCTGACTGGAGTGGCACGCGTTGCAGACATCAGTCCCAGCAACGTCGTGCTGTCCACCTCGCTTGGCGAACTCCAGATTCGGTACTTCGGCCGCGGTCTCATGAAGGACAGTCTGTCGCCGGGCTGGCTCATCCGCGTCCTGAACAAGATCTTCTGAGGATTCATGCATTCCTCCACACTTCCTCGCATCGTGTCGGGTCTGCTGCTGGTGCTGTGCGGGCTGACCGCCGCACCGGCCGGCGCCGCCGATTCGGCCACCCGCCTGATGGACGTCGCCTCCATCCAGGGCGTCGAGTCGGTGCAGCTGATTGGCTACGGCCTCGTCGTCGGCCTGAACAAGACCGGCGACAAGCGGCAGACCATCTTCTCCGCGCAGACCCTGGCCAACATGCTCCAGCGCTTTGGGGTGTCGGTGCCCGGTGAACAGATCAAGATCG
>CALQBJ020000003.1 GCA_943328785.2 Bifidobacterium breve | reverse complement strand
GCGAGCAGCAGCGCAATCGCGCCGGGAAATAGCCGCAGCTCGGAGCCGCCCCATCGATCGGACGTCCACCCCCACACACGGTTCAGGTGCGACGTCGCGAGGTAGCTCATCGGCGTCGCGCTGTAGCGTGCGATGTCGGTCATCGGGCGCCCGCCGAGCTCGGCTGAGGCGGCCCGATACGGCAGCGCGAACGGCAGGGTCAGCACCGCCGCCACGACGACCGCAGCGCCGATCACGGGCACCAGCCGGATGATGCGATCGCGAGCGGTGACCAGGACGAGCACCGGTACGAAGAGCAGCAGCGTGATGGCGAGAAACACGCCGTAGTAGACACAGGCGAGCACCTGCAGCCAGAGGAACAGGCCGGCCAGCACGCCCCATCGCCACGACATCGACTCCACCGCGCGGTGCAGTGCCCAGAACGCCAGCGGGATGAACATCGCCCACTGCAGTTCGAGGTGCATGAAGTGTTCGATGCGGTAGGGGAGCATCGTGAAGATGGCGGCGGCCACGAGCGAGGGTGCGGTGCGAGCGGTCAGGTGACGAGCCAGCACGAACATCGCGACGCCAGAGCCAGCGAAGCCGCCGAGCAGCAGCAGGTTGTAGACGAGTGTCGGCGGCAGTCCGGCCCAGAGCAGCGGCGCCCCCACCAGTCCTTCGAGCATCGTCGCATCGGAATACGCGAGCGTCGCGGTCGCGGGCGAGAAGATGTTCGCGTCGAAGATCGTCAGCGGCGAGGTGGCGAGCACGTGGGCAATCCAGGCGATGCGCCAGATGCTGAAGTAGGCGTCGTGGTGCGCGGCCAGCTGTGACGAGAGGAACAGCGCCTGCGGCCACGTGACGAAGATGCTCAACGCCGTCATGGCCAGCGTGGCGCCGGCGAGGCCGGACAATCGGCGGGTCATGTGCCCTGGACGCGTGCCCGCCAATACGCGAGCAGGTCGTGCAGCGTCTGCGCCAGCGGAATCCGCGGCGTCCAGCCGAGCTCGGCCATGGCACGTGCGGGGTTCCCGAGGACGATGGGTGAATCGTTCGGCCGGTAGCGCGCGGGGTCGGGCACGACATCGACCGACACCGTCGAGAGCGAGACCAGCGTGTCGAGCAGTGCCTGCACCGCAATGGCCTCGCCGCGGCAAACGTTATACGGCCGGCGAGGCAGACCGCGCTCGACGATCAGGCGATAGGCGTGCACCGTGTCGCGCACATCGGTCAGGTCGCGTCGTGCCGACAGGTTGCCGACCTCGATGACCGGCGGCTTGAGGCCAGCCTCGATCTCGGCGATCTGCCGTGCGAAGGCGGCCGCCACGAACGACTGGTCCTGCCTCGGACCAACGTGGTTGAACGGCCTCGCGATGAACGTCCGCGGATGGCCGCCGCGTGCGGTGCCGACGAGTTCCTGCGCGATCTTGCTCAGCCCGTACGGGCTGTTCGGGGTCAACGGGTGCGATTCATCGACCGCGTCGAGGCTCGGTCCGTACACAAGCGCAGAGCTGGTGATGAGCAGTGCCGCGTCCGGCACGTGCTGACGCACGGCCTCGACCAGGTAATGGGTGCCGAGGACGTTAACGCGCAGTGTGTTCGCGGTGGTGTCCCACGACTGGCCCACATGGGCCGCGCCGGCGCAGTGGTAGATGACCGATGGTGCCGCGTCGCGCAGTGCCTCACGCACAGCGGCGGCGTCGAGCAGGTCGACGCCCTGCCAGCGGACGCCGGGCACCACCCGCGGGGGGTGGCCACCAGGCCGGTGCCACGCCACCGTCGGCACACCGTCGTGTGCGAGCTGATCGACGAGATGGCTGCCAGCGAACCCGGCGGCTCCGGTGACAAGCGTTGGTCCAGGCACGGCGATCAGCGCGGCACGCCGTTCAGCCCGCCGCTGAACGGTGAGAAGTTGCCGAGTCCGGCGAGCGTGAACGACAGGAAGAACCGGTTGTCGGCCGGCACGAGGTACGACGGCAGTCCCGCGAAGTTGTAGCGCTGGAATTCGAACGCGATGCCGCAGCACTGCGCGTTGTAGAAGGACGAGATGCGCTGCTGCTGGACTGACTTCCTGAGGACGTCGTAGTTGAGAGAGTAGATCGTCCCGTACTTCCGATCGCGCGTCTGCAGGTTCGTCTGCACGTTCATGTAGTTCGGCAGGTTGGCCTTGTCGTTGTACCCGGGCAACTCGGCGATGTAGAAGTTGTGCGTCCAGCCAACCGTGGTTTGGAGGGTCTGCCGCCAGTTGAAGGAACTGTTCGCCGAGATCGTGCGCAGCGCGTGGTAGCGGCTGTCGATCTCCGCCCGGACGCTGCCGTTGATGCTCGGCGCCGGCGTGGCGCGCAGGTTCACCGCGACCGGCGAGAACTTGTTCGGCGTCGTGATGCTGGTGCTGGTCGAGTAGCGCGGGTCGACCTGCGACGCGCGGGCGTCGGTGTAATAGGTCTGTGTCACCTCGAGGGCCAGGATTTCCTGGGCCTGGCTGGTCGCGCCCACCTTCCGCTTGGCGTAGAAGCGGTTGTTCATCCCGTAGGAGAACTGCGTGGTGTTGCCGAACACCTGATCGACGCTTTCGATCTTCACGATCTGGCCGTAGTTGTCGATCGACGAGGTGCGCTGCACGTTGAAGAACGGCTCGATCGTGTGCTTGAAGCGTTCGGCGTAGCCGTTATTGGGCGTGTTCCAGACACGCGTGAAGACGGGACCGACGGTCTGCGCGGCGATCGTGAAGTACTGGCGATTCACCGTGGTATCGAGCACCGTGTTGCCGCTGGTGTCGGCCGGGTCGAGGCTGCGCGTGTAGAAGGTCTCGCGCCACTGCAGCGTGCTGTTCACCGTGAGGAACGGCCACTTCTTGAACGGATAGCGGACCTGCGGCGCGAAGTCGAGACGGCTGAGGCCGCGATCGCCGAACGGCACCACCACGTCGTTGGCCCTGGTGAGGCGGTCGAGACGTGCGAACTCGCCGCTGGCACCGAAGTAGATCGACGAGCCGCGGAACAGCGGCCGCTCGCCGCGGTTCAGGTTGATGCGTGGCGAACTGCCCACGACCTGCGAGCTGGTCGAGTCGGCGCTGGCGCTGGTGTAGTACTCGGTGCGGTCGAAGGTGCCGTTGACGCTGACGCCCTGCAGGGTGCCGAAGACGTTGGCGCTGTAGCGGCGCTGATTGCGGGTGGCGTCGTAGATGTTGGTGCTGAACGACTGGTTGGTGATCACCGACGAGAAGTAGTCGACCTGTGCCCGGGCCCGGAATCGGCCCGGCAGCGTCTGGTTCGCGAAGCCGTGGATGTTGTAGGCGCGCGATGCCGGCTGGGCGGAGGTCGAGCCGTTCGAGTTGGTGAAGGTGGCGGCCTTCTGGTCGAGCATGTAGGTCGTCAACTGGCCGTCCGAGCCGCCGCCGTAGTTGTAGCGATACTCGGTGCCGCTGCCGGTGCCGGTCTTCGAGAACCAGTCGTAGAGGAACGTGGCGTCCTGGCTGCGATTGATCGCCCAGAAGAACGCGTTGTGGAGGGACTGGCCGCGGATGGTCGAGACGCCGTAGGTTGGAATGAGGAACCCGGTCGCGCGGTCATCTTCCTTGGTCGGGTAGTAGAACACCGGCAGGTACAGCATCGGCACGCCCTTCACGTTGAGGAGCGCGTTGCGCAGCAGCGTGTAGTGGTCGATGTTCAGGACGATGGTGTCGGCCGACAGGTCCCATCTCGGTGTCGGCTGCACGCACGTGCTGAAGCCACCGTTCCGAATCCGGTACTTCTTGGGGCCGAGCTTTTCCACGGTCTCGCCGAAGTAGTAGACGTCGTTATCCTGGCCGAGCATCTGCGGCACGGCGATGCCGCCCGGCTGAGGCGACGACTGTCTCCCCTGTCGCACGGTGGCGATGCCGCTCGCCTGGAAGAAGGTGCCGATCTGGGTACGCGTGTTGAAGTCGGCCTTGTCGGCGGCAATCCGGTTGGTGCCCTGCGTGACGACGACGTTGCCCGTAGCGACGGCGCGCTCTTCGTCCTCGAAGTACTCGACCGCGTCGGCGTAGATGCTGGTGTCGCCGCGTTCCATCTCGACAGACCCGGAGAGGCGATAGTGCTTGTCGCCGAGCTTCTCCTGCGAGAAGGCGACGATGCGATCGAAGCCGCCGATGTTGACCTGCGCGGAGGCGCTGGAACCCCAGTTCGACACGAGGACGAACGCCGCGACGGCGACAAGGAATCTGGACATGCGGCTCACGGGCAGGTGTGGCGAGGGTATCACGACCGTCCAAGCTCCTTCATCACATCCGCCAGCAGGAAGATCGAGCCGGCGACCACGATGTGCGGGCTCGCGTTCCACGCGCGCGCCAGCGCCTCGGCCGGTGTGTCCGCAACCTCGACCTGCACACCTGGCGCGAGGCGCCCGAACAGTGCGGCAAGCTCGGTCGGTTCCGCCGAACGTGGATTCGATGCCCTGGTGACGACGATGTGTGACGCGCACGGCGCGAGGGTGCGAATCATCATGGTGACGTCCTTGTCGCGCATGGCCGCGAAGACCAGTGGTTGTCTGTGGCCAAGTCTGTCCAGGTGGACGGCGAGTGCTTCAGCGCCGGCGGCGTTGTGCGCCGCGTCGAGCAGGGCCGATCGGCCGTCCGGCAACGTGATCTGTTCGAGGCGGCCAGGCCACTGGACCGATGCCAGGGCGGCGACCACGGCGCTCGTGCCGATGCGCAGGCCGCTCGACTCGAGTTGCTCGAGGAGACGGACCGCAACGACGGCATTCGTCACCTGGTGCAATCCGCCGAGCGCGAGTTCGACCTCTCGGTAGTCGCACGCTGGGGTCCGCAGGGTGAAGTGCTGTGCGCCTGAGCGCAGCGCCACGACCGGACCGAGCGCCACGTCGTCCATGGCCCAGCTAAGCGGTGCGCCAACCGCCGTGGCGCGCGCCACGATGGCCTCGGCTGCCTCGGCGCTCATCGGGCCGACGACGACCGGCACGCCCGGCTTGAGAATGCCGGCTTTCTCTGCTGCGATCTCGCGAAGGGTGTGTCCAAGGTACTGCTCATGGTCGAACGCAATCGAGGTGATGGCGCACGCCGTGGGAGACAGGACATTCGTCGCGTCGAGCCGGCCGCCTAGACCGACTTCGCAGACGGCGATGTCGACCTGATGCCGCCGGAACAGCTCGAAGCCGACAGCGGTCGTCACTTCGAAGAAGGTGGGATGCACCTCGAGTATGCCGCGGTCGCGCAGGCGTTCGACGGCCGCGCGAACCGTCTCGACTGCCGCCACCATGTCGGCCTGCGACACCGGTGTGCCGTCGATGGCGAAGCGTTCAGAGAGATCGAGCAGGTGGGGTGAGGTGTATCGGCCGGTGCGCAGCCCCGCATGGCGCAGGGCCCGCTCGACGAGCGCCGTGACCGAGCCTTTGCCGTTGGTGCCGGCGACATGCACGGTGCGGTAGTGCCGCTCCGGGTGGCCGAGTTCCGCGACGAGCGCGTGGATGTTGTCGAGGCCGAACTTGATCCCGAACTGGGCGAGGCTGAAGAGCCAGTCGAGGGGCGCCAGCGCCACTAGATCTGCGGGGCCGCCTCGGCGACCGGTGCCGGGGGCGCAGGGGCCAGTGCCGGGGGCGCTGCGGTGGTGGCTCCCATGAAGCGCAGCGCGCGGGCGATGACCATCTTCATCTCGCGGCGGTCGATCACGAGATCGAGCATGCCCTTCTCGATGAGGAACTCGGAGCGCTGGAATCCCTCAGGCAGCTTCTGCCGGATCGTCTGCTCGATGATGCGCGGGCCGGCGAATCCGATCTGTGCCTTCGGTTCGGCGATGTTGAGGTCGCCGAGCATCGCGAAGCTGGCGCTGACGCCGCCCGTGGTCGGGTCGGTCAGCACGGCGATGTACGGGAGACGCGCGCGGTCGAGGCGGGCGAGCGCACCGGAGATCTTCGCCATCTGCATGAGCGAGAGCGCGCCTTCCATCATGCGCGCGCCGCCGGAGCAGCAGACGATGATCATCGGGCAGCGGCGGGCGATGGCCATCTCGATGCCGCGCGTGATCTTCTCGCCCACGACGACGCCCATGCTGCCGCCGATGAAGGCGTACTCCTGGGCGGCGATGACCGTCTCGATGCCGTCGAGCGTGCCGGAGCCGACGATGACCGCGTCCTTCTTGCCGGTCGACTTCTGGCTCGACTTCAGGCGCGACGTGTACGACTTCGTGTCGGTGAACTTGAGCGGGTCGGTGGAGACCAGGTTCGGGTCGTGATCGGTCCACTCACCATCGAACAGCATGCGCAGTCGCTCGGTGGCGTTCACGCGGAAATGATGGGCGCACTTGGGGCAGACGTTGAGGTTGGCGGCGAGATCCTTGTTGTAGATCGCCTGCGCGCATCCCGGGCACTTCACCCACAGTCCCTCGGGAACGCGACTGCTGGGTTTTTCCTGCGCTTCTATCGGCTTGCGCGTCTTCTTGAACCACGCCATAAACGATCAGCTTACCACTCACTTCGTCCGCGGGACGTAGTAGCGGGTGCCGGCTCCCATCTGGCCGATCTGGCGCACGAGGTCGTCGAGCGCCTCGTCGCTGACGTCGGAATCGAACTGCGACGTCTCGACGACGAGCAACGGCGTGGCCTCGTAGTGGAAGAAGAAGTGGTGATAGGCCTCGTTCAGTTCCTTGAGGTATTCCGGGTCGGGCTCGAACCCTTCCATTTCGGGTTGGGCGCTACGGCTGCGAATGCGGCGCTGCAGGACGTCGGTCGGCGCCTGAAGATAGATGACCAGATCAGGTCCTGGGACGTCGCGCGCCAGCAGGTCGTACAGGCGCTGGTAGATGAACAGCTCGTTATCGTCGAGGTTCAGGTACGCGAAGATCTTGTCCTTGTCGAACAGGTAGTCGGCGACGGTGGTCTGACTGAAGAGGTCGGCCTGTTGCAGCGTGGTCTGTTGCCGATGCCGCTGGAGCAGGTAGAAGAGCTGCGCCTGCAGTGCCGCGCCCGGGCGATCGGCATAGAAGTCCGCGAGAAACGGATTCTCGGTGTCTTCGAGCACCAGCGTGGCGTCGAGGCGGGTGGCGAGCCGCTCGGCAAGAGCGGTTTTGCCCGCGCCGATCGGTCCTTCGACCGCGATGTGGCGGAACTGCAAGGCGGCCCGATGATATCATCCGCGGCGTGACGCGTACGACGATCGCGCTGCTGCTTGCGCTCGGCGCCAGCGCCTGCGCCAGTGCCCCTCCCGTCGCGCCGACGACACCGGCGGAACCGAGCTTTGAACAGAAGATGTCGTGGGTCCTCAGGCTCGAGGATGCGCGGACACTACGCGACGCCGCCCCGGTACTGCAGTCGCCGCCACCGGTTGTCGCCGTACGCGGCCGCACCGTGGCGCCTACGCCGCCACCGCCGCCAGTTCCCGATTTAGTACAGCTGCTCTCGGACACGGAAGCGCGTGTGCGCCGCCGTGCCGCACTCGCCATTGGTCGTGCCGGCGTGCCGGCCGGCGTGCCGCCGCTGGTCGGCCTGCTGGCTGATGCCGATCCCGAAGTGCGGCAGATGGCCGCCTATGCGCTCGGACTCATCGGTGACGTGTCGGCCCGCGAGCCGCTGCTGGCCGCGCTCGCCGATCCGGCGCCGGTTGTCAAAGGCAGTGCGGCTGAAGCGCTCGGTCTGCTCGGCGATGCGTCATCGGCCGCGGCGATCGCCAGCATGGGGGCGGATGTGCTCGCGTCTGGCGCGTTCGCCACGCTCCCGCCTGACGAACTCGACGCGGCGCGCGACACGCCGCCCGCCGCGTTTCGGCTGGCCGTCTACGCGCTGGTTCGCCTGAAATCCTATGACGCGCTCGCCGGGCTGGTGCTGGACGGCAGTGGGCAACCCAAGGTCCGCTGGTGGCCGGTGGCCTTCGCGTTCCAGCGACTTGAAGATGCGCGTGCGCTGCCGGCGTTGCTGACGCTCGCGAAGGAGCCGCACCCCTACACGCGTGCGTTCGCGGTAAAGGGGCTCGGCGCGATCAAGGATCCCGTGGCGTCTGCCGCGCTACTGCCGTTCATCACCGACCCGAACCGGTCGGTGGCCATCGAGGCGATCCGTTCGCTGGCGCGGCTCGGCGTGCCGGCAGCGGCGCCGGCGCTGTTGAAGATCGTGCAGGCGCCCAGGGCTGAACCGCACCTGCGCCTCGAGGCGGTGGCGGCACTCGGCGCCATTCGCGCCGACGGCGTCTACGACCAGCTGATCGATGTGCTCGGCGACCCGAATCCGTCGATACGCGGAGCCGCGATCAAGTCGATGGCACAGCTCGATCCTGAAGGGTTCGTCGCCGTACTGTCGGGTCTCGATCCCGATCCGAACTGGAGCGTGCGTGCGGCCCTCGCTTCCGCCCTTGGTGGGCTCGCGCCTGAGGCTGGCTTGCCGCGGCTGCGCAGCATGCTGGCCGATCCAGAGCCGAAGGTGCTGCCGGCTGTGCTCGGATCGATTGCGCGCCTGAAGCCGGAGGACGGCGGCGCGCTGATGATCGAGCAGCTCAAGTCGGGCGACCCGGTCGTGCGTGCGGCGGCCGCGAACGCGATGGCGCTCATGAAGCCGGTGGCCGGCCCTGCGGCGCTGGCCGACGCCTATCAGCGCAGCCTCGGCGACACGACCTACATTGCACGCGCGGCGGTACTCGCGGCGCTGACGGCCTACGGTCGCGAAACGGCGACCCCGCTGCTGACCGATGGGCTCGGCGACAAAGACTGGGCGCTTCGCGTGCGAGCTGCCACGCTGCTCACCGAACTCGATCCGGCCAGCGATGCGAAGTCGCGGATTCGCCCGGCCCCGCAGGCGCGTCAACCCGAGTGGTACGCGCGGCAGGCGCTGACGGCGCCCCCGGTGTCGACGCATGTCTACATCGACACCGACCGCGGCACCATCCAGCTCGAGCTGGCGGTGCTCGATGCGCCGGCGACCGTCGAGACGTTCGTCGAACTCGCGCGCCGCGGCTTCTTCAACGGCATTCCGATCCACCGCGTCGTGCCCGACTTCGTGATTCAGGGCGGCGACCCCAGGGGCGACGGCGAAGGCGGCCCCGGATTCACGATTCGCGATGAGATCAACCAGCGACCCTACCTGCGGGGAACCGTGGGCATGGCGCTCGACTGGGCGGACACCGGCGGCAGCCAGTTCTTCATCACCCACGCACCGCAGCCGCACCTGGACGATCGCTACACCGTCTTCGGGCGCGTCGTGGCCGGTATGGACGTCGTCGATGCTATCGAGCCGTGGGATGTGATCCGGCGGGTGCGGGTCTGGGACGGCAGTTCCAACTGAGCGGAACCGCCGTAAGACTGGGGAGCAATTGAAAAGGGGGCGACGGCCGCCCCCTTTTTTTCGTACGGTGAGATCGTACGGGAGAAGCGGTTAGCGCTTCTTCGCCGCCTTCTTCGCCGCCTTCTTGGCTGCCTTCTTTGCCATGGTGTTATCCCCCCCCTTCGTTTGGATTTGTCTTGGCGCGAATGACCCGGGCTGCCGATCCGTGGGTGCCGCCTGGCACGCCCACTCGACCCCCGCCGTCGCTTGGCACCTGCCGCGCCACCCGTATGGTTCAGGTGCGGAAGGGTGAGGTGAAAGTCAACCTCACTAGGGGTGGCTTACGCCCTCCACCCTCATACCAGATGTAGATTATGGGTGAGAAAGAATGCATGTCAAGCACGAATCATGGCAAATTGTCAAAAAAAACTGACACTTGATTACCGCGCTGATCGAGCTCGCGTACGCCCATCGCGGGCCCGTGAGCGGACGTTGTCCGGATCGTCGCGCGGCGCCGTGGTGAGGGCGCGTTCGTACGACGCCAGTGCTTGCGGACGATTGCGAGCCGCGGCGTAGGCATCGCCGAGTGCGAGGTGCGCGAGTGCGACGATGCCGTACGGCGCAGCGGGGCGCGCGGCGATGAGTGGCTCGAGCAGGGCGACCGCGCGCGACGGGTCTCCGAGTTCCGTGGCTTCGGCGGCAGCGCCGACGCGGCCGCGTGCGTCCGCGAGTGCGGGGAGCGAGACCGCACCGCGTGCCGCGCGATCGATCAGCGCCTGCCAGCTGGCCGCGCTTGCCTGGTGATTGCTGAAGTACTCGTGCTCGACGGTGGCGATGCGCTGCAGGAACAGCGGGTTCGTCGGATAGTGTGCATCGAGGCCGCGCAGGAGCTCGAGCGCGCGGTCCGGCCGGTCCTCGTACCAAAGATAGAGCCAGTGCAGTTGGAAGTCGGCCTCGCCGCGCAGGAGTTCGCCGCGTTCGCGCGTGCGCTCCATCTCACGCAGCCCCTGGATGCGATCGCCGCCAGGGAGCAGCAGGAGGAAGCGAAGGACCTTCAGTGCGGCTGGGGCGACGTCGGCGTAGTAGTGATAGAGGCCGATGCCGAACCAGGCGTCCTGTAGCGACGGATCAAGTGCCAGCGCCCGCTCCAGCGCGTCCTTCACCCGCTTCCCGTCCCTCGCCGCCGCAAGCCGCTCGCCTCGGAGTATCCGCCACTGGGCCAGCGGCGCGTATACGCCTGCGAGGTAGAACCAGGCTTCGCCCCGGTTGGGTTCGCGCTCGGTCCATCTCGTCGCCGCCGCGAGGCCTGCTGCAGTCGCGGCGTCCATGCGGGCGTCGAGCGTGCGGCTCGACAGGTCCTGCTGGATCTCCCACCAGAGTGCGACCTCGCGCAGGGCGTCGCAGGCGGGAGTCGGCGCCGGAGGGCAGGCCCGCCCGAGCTGGATCCGGGCATCGTCGAAGCGCGCCCGGAGGATGGTGTCGTAGATGGCAGCCAGCCGCGGCGCCTCGCTCAAGCCGGTCGATGTGCTGCGCGGCAGCGCCACGAGACCGGCGCTGAAGAGGACGATGCACGCCCCGGCCAGCGCGGCGAGAGTGGCGATGGTTTTCTGCACGGAGTCGGGCGATTGTAAACTGACCGTTCGCCATGACCGACACCACCTTCAGCTTTCAGCTCACTCACACGGACGGCGGCGCGCGCCGCGGCGTCCTCGCGACGCCCCACGGCATCGTGCAGACCCCTGCGTTCATGGCCGTCGGTACGCAGGGGGCGGTGAAGGGGCTGACGCATCGCGACCTCGAAGGCGCCGGCTCGCAGATCCTGCTGAGTAATACCTATCACCTCTATTTGCGGCCTGGCGACGACCTCATTGCCCGGCGCGGCGGGCTGCATCGCTTCATCGGCTGGACCAGGCCGATGCTGACCGACAGTGGCGGCTATCAGGTCTTCAGCCTCGCGGACCGGCGGACGATCGACGAGAACGGCGCGCGCTTCCGGTCGCATCTCGACGGGTCGTCGCACCTGCTCACGCCCGAGAAGGCGGCGGACATTCAGGCGCAGCTCGGTTCGGACATCGCGATGGTGCTCGACGAGTGCCTGGCCTACCCGGCGACGCCAGAGACGGCCAGGACCTCGATGGAACTGACCTCGCGGTGGGCCGCCCGCGCCCGGCGCCGGCAACTGGAACTGCGCAGCGGTCCCGTCGAGGGTGTGACGGTGACCAACGCCGGTCAGGCGCAGTTCGGGATCGTTCAGGGCGGCGCCTTCCCTGATCTACGAAGAGAGAGCGCCCAGCGGACCGTCGAGGTCGGGTTCGAGGGCTATGCCATCGGCGGACTGAGCGTCGGCGAGCCGAACGCGGTCATGTACGACATCGTCGGGCAGACCACACCGTGTTTGCCGGTGGAGCGTCCGCGCTACCTGATGGGGGCCGGCACGCCGGAAGACCTCATCGAGTCGATCGCTCGCGGCATCGACATGTTCGATTGCGTGCTGCCGACGCGGAACGCCAGGAATGGTCAGTTGTTCACCCGCGACGGAAAGATCAACATCAAGAACGCGAAATACGCCGAGGACGAGCGCCCCGTCGATTCTGAGTGTCAGTGCTATACGTGCCGCACGTTTTCCAGGGCCTATCTGCGGCATCTCTACGCCACCGGCGAGATCAATGCATCGACCCTTAACACGTTGCATAATTTGCACTTTTACCTTGACACGATGGAACGTGTCAGGGACGCTATAGCGTTCGGGCGGTTCGAAAGTTTCAGGCTAGCGTTCCTTCAACGCTTGTCCCGCCAGTCTGCCGGGTCGGACCCCGCAGAGTGAGTCTCGTACCAATGATGATGTTCGCAAGTTCCGTGTTCGCCATGGCTACGCCTTCAGACGGAGGTGGCGGCTGGGTTCAGTTCGTTCCGTTCGTCCTGGTCATCGGGATCTTCTATTTCGTGATCCTGATGCCGATGCAGCGGAAGCAGAAGAAGGTCCAGGAATTTCAGCAATCGTTGAAGGTTGGCGACCGGGTGGTCACCACCGGCGGCATCTTCGGCGAGATCACCAAGGTCAGCGACGAGAGCGTGCAGCTGCAGATCGCCGACAAGGTGCGGATCAATATCTCGCGCGCGGCGATCGGCGGCCATCAGGGCCAGCCGGCCGTCGTTGATTCAACCAACCAGTAAGCCATATGTCCAATCTGCGCTGGAAGCTCCTTACCATCATCGCCGTCACCGTTATCTTCGGTGCCGTCGGGGTCTATCCGATCATTGCGGCCCGCTACGGCATTGCCGGCCCGACGATCCTGACGGACCGCATGCTCAAGCTGGGGCTCGACCTGAAGGGCGGCGTGCATCTCGTCCTCCGCGTCCAGACCGATGACGCGCTGCGCATCGAGAGCGAGACGGAAATGGAGCGGCTGCGCGAGCTGCTCTCGACCGCCCGCATCACCAGCACGAATCTCGTCCTGGCCGGGATCGACGGCTTCAAGGTCGACGGTATCGCCGGCGACCAGGACGCGGCGTTCCGCGCGGCGGCCAACGAGGTCAGCGCGAACTTCGATCGCGACGCCGGCACCAACGGCACCTACACCTTCAGGCTGAAGCCCAACGTCGCGCTGACGCTGCGTGAAGAGGCTGTGGTGCAGGCGCGTCAGACGATCGAGCGCCGCGTGAACGAGCTCGGCGTCGCCGAGCCGAGCATTGCGCAGCAGGGCGCCAACGGCGACCAGATCCTGGTGCAGCTCCCTGGCGTCACCGACGTCAACCGCGCCAAGGAAATCATCCGCTCCACCGGCCTGCTTGAGCTGAAGATCGTGGAGCAAGGGCCGTCGGCGTCGCGCGAGGCACTCATCCCGAGCGGCACGCTGCCCTCCGGCCTCGACGTCGTGCCCGGCATCAGCGGTCCAGGCGACGCGCCGGGTTCCACGGTCTACTACCTCGTGCGCCGCGCCGCCGCCGTGACCGGCCGCGACCTGCGCAGCGCGCGTCCCTCGCTCGACGAGAACAGCCGTCCGGCGGTCGCGTTCACCCTGAACTCCGAGGGCGCCGCCAAGTTCGGCAAGGTGACCGGCGAGAACGTCGGCCGTTCGCTGGCCATCATCCTCGACGGCCGCGTCCAGTCTGCACCGCGCATCGATTCGCGCATCACCTCCGACGGCCGCATCTCGGGCAGCTTCACGCAGGAAGAGGTGCAGAACCTCTCGTTGATTCTTCGCTCGGGTTCGCTGCCGGCCACCCTTACCTACCTCGAGGAGCGGACCATCGGCCCGAGCCTCGGTGCCGACTCCATCCGCGCCGGCGTCATCGCATCGGTCGTCGGCCTGGTGCTCATCATCGTGTTCATGCTCGTCTACTACAAGATGGCCGGCGTCAACGCGGTCATCGCTCTGCTGCTGAACCTCGTCATCCTGGTCGGCATCATGGGCTACATGGGCGCCGTGATGACGCTGCCAGGCATCGCCGGCTTCGTGCTGACGATGGGCATCGGCGTCGACTCGAACGTGCTGATCTTCGAGCGCATCAAGGAGGAACTTGAGGCGCAGCGCGGAGTTCGCGCCTCGATCAACGCCGGCTTCAGCCGCGTCTTCCTGACGCTGATGGACACGCACCTGGCGGCACTCATCTCCGCTGCCTTCCTGTTCCAGTTCGGCACCGGCCCGATTCGCGGCTTCGCGGTCACGCTGTTCGCCGGTCTCGTCTCGAACCTGTTCACGGCCACCTTTGTTTCTAAGACGTTGTTTGAGCTTGAGCTGTCGCGCAAGTCTCAGGTGACGACGCTGTCGATTTAAGCCGTCATGCATATCCTCAACAAAACGAATATCGACTTCATGCGCTGGCGGTGGCACGCCGTGGCGCTGTCGTGGGTCGTCATCCTGGCTGGCCTCGCCATGATTGCCACCAAGGGGCTTCCGCGCGGCATCGAGTTCGCCGGTGGCACGTCGGTCATCATGGAATTCGACCAGACGCCGAGCGACGACGCGGTGCGTGTGGCGTTGAACCAGCACTATGCGGGCGGCGGCCAGGACGCGATCGTCCAGTCCTTCGGTGACGCGTCGCGCCGCCAGAAGATGGTGCGCGTGCCGCACGTCGGCGAGGAATCCGGCGCCTCTCTCAGCACCACTGCGGCTGCGGTCGAACAGGCGCTGCGCGCCGGCAACCTCGGGAACTTCACGGTGGTCGGCACCGAGATTGTTGGTCCGGCGGTTGGCAAGGAACTGTCGCAACGCGGCCTGGTCGCCACGGTCCTGTCGCTGGTCGGCCTGCTGGCCTACATCGCCTTCCGCTATCAGTTCAGCTTCGCGGTCGGTGCGGTCGTCGCCACCATCCACGACCTGCTGATCGTCGTGGCGTTCCTGGCGTTCTTCCGGTACGACCTGACGCTGAACGTCATCGCGGCCATCCTGACGGTGACCGGTTACTCCACGAACGACACCATCGTGATCTTCGACCGCGTGCGAGAGAACCTGCGCAGCATGCGGCGCGACTCGCTGAAGGACGTCATCAACACCGCGATCAACCAGACCCTGGGACGCACCGTCTTGACCGCCGGGCTGACGCTGCTCAGCGTCGTCGCGCTGTTCGTCTTCGGCGGCGACGTGCTGAAGGGCTTCGCGTTCACGATGATCGTCGGCATCGTCACCGGCACCTACTCGAGCGTGTTCGTGGCCGCCGCGGTCGTCACCTTCTGGCGCGGCGCCGGACCGACGCGCGCCACCGCTGACTCTGAGGTCACAGGCACGGCGACCTCGGGCGGTCCGCAACAGCCGACCCGCAAGGCGAGGCCGCAGCGTAAGGCACGCGCGTCTTAGTCGCGCGTGCCCACCTGGCTCGGCGCGGCCATCCTTGGTATCGTGCAGGGACTCACCGAGTTCCTGCCGATTTCGTCGACGGCTCACCTCCTGATCGGTGAACGGCTGCTGGGGTTCGACGACCCTGGCAGCGTGTTCACCGAGATGATCCAACTCGGTTCCATCTTCGCCATCGTCTGGCTCTATCGCCGCAAGGTGATGGAGGTGGTGCGTGGCATTTCCACCCGCCCAGAAGCGCGTCGATTCGCGCTGATGCTCATCGTGGCTGTGGCTCCGGCGCTTGTCGCTGGTGCGCTCGCGTCGGACTACGTGGAATCGGTCCTGCACAAGAGCGTGGTCACGATGGGCGTGGCGTTCATCGCCGGCGGCATCGTGATGCTGGCTGTGGAACGCGCAGCCATGAGGCCCCACACCAGGTCGGTGGACGACACCACGACCGGTCAGGCGTTCGGCATCGGCCTCTTCCAGGTCTTGGCGCTGGTGCCGGGCGTGTCGCGTTCCGGCGCCACCATCGTCGGCGGCCGGTTGGCCGGGCTCGACCGTGCGACCGCGGCGGAGTTCTCCTTCTTCCTGGCCATGCCGACGCTGGCGGCCACGTTCGCGCACAGCCTCCTCGAACTTCGCAGCCAGATCACCGCCGACCGTTCCCTGGAACTGGTGATCGGCTTCGTGATGGCGTTTCTCGCCTCGCTCGTCGTGGTGAAGCCGTTCCTGGCCGTGGTACGACGAATGGGCTTTGCGCCGTTCGCCTGGTACCGGATACTCACCGGCATCGTGCTGCTTCTGGCTGTCTCGACGGGTTGGCTGCGGTGATGACGCTGTGGCTGCGCCGGAGCTTCATCGCGGGCTTCTTCGTTACCGTCCCGCTGTTCATCACGATTGCTGCCTTCATCTGGATTTTTGGCATCGTCGACGGGCTGACGAGCGCGTTCTATATGCGCCTGCTCGGGCGGGAAGTGCCAGGGCTCGGCATCATTACTACGGCTGTCGGGGTGGTGGTCGTTGGTGCGATTGCTACCAACGTCATCGGCAAGCGGATACTGCAGCGCGCGGACGGCTACCTGCTGCGCGTGCCGGTGTTCCGGAGCATCTACGCGCCGGTGAAGCAGCTCGTGGTGGCGTTCTCGCCGGACAACGAGTTCGGCTTCAAGCGCGTGGTGATGGTGCAGGATGGCCACACTGCGGCGCTCGGGTTCCTCACGAAGGAGTTCACTGTCGACCGCGGACATGGCGTCGAGGCCATGGTGGCGGTCTATGTGCCCACCAATCACCTGTATCTGGGAGATATCGTGATCTGCGAGCCAGGCCGGGTCAGCTACCCGGATATCAGCGTGGAGGAGGGCCTCCGGATCTTCCTGACCGGGGGGATGGCGCTGCCGCCGAAGGTCGGGCGGGCTGGCGGAGACGACGGGCCGACAGAGTTCCGGGTATAATCCCACGTTTTCTCCTGACAGGCTGAGTCGGCCCAACCGGGCCGGTGTTCGTTACCGCAAGTGTCCGCCCTTGGCTGGACGTGTGTGAGGTCTGATGAACGCGACCGTGCATAGATTCGTCAGTCGCCTGATTTTGATGGCGACGTTCCTCGGTGTGCTTGGTTTGGCCCCGCAGCTCGCGCTCGCCGCGCAGCCTGAGGCGGCGGTTGCCGGTGCGGCCCCCGTTCGACATGGTGGGGAAGCGTCGCTGGTGGTGCCCGACCTGTCTTCCGTCAGCTTCCTCGGCATCGACGGACATACGCTCCTCATGAGCGGATTGCTCGTCAGCGCCCTTGGGCTGCTCTTCGGTCTGCTGACGTTCAACAGGCTGAAGAACATGCCGGTGCATCGCTCGATGCTTGAGGTCTCCGAGCTGATCTACGAGACGTGCAAGACCTATCTCATCACCCAGGGCCGCTTCATCATGCTGCTGTGGGTGTTCATCGCGGTGATCATCTCGGCGTATTACGGTTGGCTGAACCCGATCGAAGGCAAGTCGGTCGCGGTGACGTTGCCAATCATCCTGATCTTCTCCCTCATCGGCATTGCCGGCAGCTACGGCGTGGCCTGGTTCGGCATCCGCGTGAACACGTTCGCGAACTCGCGCGCGGCGTTTGCCAGCCTTCGCGGCAAGCCGTACCCGATTTACGCGATTCCGCTGCAGGCCGGCATGAGCATCGGCATGCTGCTCATCAGTGTCGAACTGCTGCTCATGCTGATGATTCTGCTGTTCATTCCGGGTGACTACGCCGGTCCCTGCTTCATCGGCTTCGCCATCGGCGAGTCGCTGGGCGCGGCGGCGCTGCGTATCGCGGGCGGCATCTTCACCAAGATTGCAGACATCGGCGCCGATCTGATGAAGATCGTCTTCAACATCAAGGAAGACGACGCGCGTAACCCGGGCGTGATTGCCGACTGCGTCGGCGACAACGCAGGCGACTCAGTCGGCCCGAGCGCCGACGGCTTCGAGACCTACGGCGTGACCGGCGTGGCGCTGATCTCGTTCGTGCTGCTGGCCGTGCGTGAGCCGCAGGTCCAGGTGCAGTTGCTCGTGTGGCTCTTCATGATGCGTATCGTCATGGTGCTCGCGAGCGGCCTGTCCTACTACGTCAATGAGGCGATGGCCAAGGCGAAGTACGGCGACGTCGACAAGATGAACTTCGAGGCGCCGCTCACCAATCTGGTGTGGCTCACCTCGATCGTCTCGGTGGTCCTGACCTACGTCGCGTCCTACGTCCTGATTCCGCAACTCGGCGACGGCACCATCTGGTGGAAGCTGTCGACCGTCATCACCTGCGGTACGCTGGCCGGCGCCATCATTCCCGAACTCGTCAAGGTATTCACGTCGACCGAGTCGTCGCACGTGAAGGAAGTCGTCACCTCCTCGAGGGAGGGCGGCGCGTCGCTGAACATCCTGTCCGGCCTCGTGGCCGGCAACTTCAGCTCCTACTGGCTCGGTCTCAGCATCGTCTCGCTAATGGGGATCGGCTATCTGGTGAGCACGGCCATTCCGGCAATCGATCCCGCCAACCAGGCGGCGGGCGGAATGATGCTGGCACCGGCGGTATTCGCGTTCGGTCTGGTGGCGTTCGGCTTCCTCGGCATGGGCCCGGTGACGATCGCTGTCGACTCCTACGGTCCGGTCACGGACAACGCGCAGTCGGTCTACGAGCTGTCGGTGATCGAGTCGATTCCCGGTATCAAGGAGTCGCTCAAGAAGGAGTTCGGCTTCGACGTGAAGTTCGATCGGGCGAAGGACCTGCTCGAGGAGAACGACGGCGCGGGCAACACCTTCAAGGCGACGGCGAAGCCGGTGCTCATCGGCACGGCGGTCGTCGGTGCCACGACGATGATCTTCTCGATCATCGTGGGGCTCACCCATGGGCTGACCGAAAACCTCGACAAGCTCTCGCTGTTGCATCCGCCGTTTATGCTCGGGCTCATCACGGGCGGTTCGGTGATCTACTGGTTCACCGGCGCGTCGATGCAGGCGGTCACCACCGGTGCCTATCGTGCCGTTGAGTTCATCAAGGCGAACATTAAGCTCGATGGTGCCGAAAAGGCGTCAGTGGAAGACAGCAAGAAGGTGGTCGAGATCTGCACCCAGTACGCGCAGAAGGGGATGTTCAACATCTTCATGACGGTGTTCTTCTCGACCCTGGCGTTTGCGTTCCTCGAGCCGTTCTTCTTCATCGGCTACCTCATCTCCATCGCGCTGTTCGGGCTCTACCAGGCCATCTTCATGGCCAACGCCGGCGGCGCCTGGGACAACGCGAAGAAGATCGTCGAAGTCGAGCTGAAGATGAAGGGGACCCCGCTGCATGCGGCGACGGTGGTCGGCGACACGGTCGGCGACCCGTTCAAGGACACCTCGTCGGTGGCGATGAACCCCGTCATCAAGTTCACGACCCTCTTTGGTCTGCTGGCCGTGGAACTTGCTGTGCGGCTTGGCGAATCAGGAAGCGGGCTCACGACTGTCCTCTCGGCTGTCTTTTTCGCCATTTCCCTCTACTTTGTGTGGAGATCGTTCTACGGGATGAGAATCGGTGGCGTGGAACACGCCTAGGCGTGGCCCATTTCAACGAATCCGGTGTCTAACCCCCTGTTAGCTCGTTGACTCGATGAATTCCGAGTCGATATAATCGCCGCCTTTGACGTGACCGCGAGCCAAGCCTTGGGCCGGTCGCGTCGGGGCCCTTCCGGCAGCGGCCGGAATCGCGAGGAGGAGAGAATCAGTGCCACGTGACATGTTCGGCGACATCGTGGACCCATCCGTCAAGGTGGGAACGCGAGCCTGGTATACCGTTCCGCTTTCGATCGTGGTGCACACGGCGGTACTTGGGGCAGTTGTAATTATTCCGCTGCTGGCCGCGGACATCCTTCCGACGCCGCCCTCGATGATGGCGTTTGTTGCGGCGCCGCCGCCACCGCCGCCACCACCACCACCACCACCGCCGCCGCAGATGGCGCAGGCGCCGCCGCCGCAGGTTGATGTCAACCCGTCTGCGGCCCCGGTCGAGGCGCCGTCGGAAATCAAGGCCGAAACTGGTCTCGAGCAGAATCGTGCTGCGGCCAGCGGTGTCGAAGGCGGAGTCGTCGGTGGGGTCACCGGCGGTATTGTTGGTGGGCTCGATGCGGCGCCACCGCCGCCACCACCCCCGCCGCCGCCGCCAGCGCCGGTTCGCGTGGGTGGCAACATCAAGCCACCGACGAAGACGAAGGACGTCAGGCCGGTCTATCCCTCGATCGCGCAGTCCGCGCGCGTTCAGGGCGTCGTCATCGTCGAAGCGACGATTGGGCCTGACGGTCGCGTTGCCGAGGCGAAGGTCCTTCGGTCAATCCCGCTGCTCGACGCAGCGGCGCTCGACGCGGTGCGGCAGTGGCAGTTCACGCCCACTCTGCTCAACGGCACGGCCGTCCCGGTCATCATGACGGTCACGGTGAACTTCACGCTGCAGTAGACACTCACGCGGGCCGGTTCTACAGGAACGACCGGCCCTCCTGATCCGGTTTTCTAACTTTCGTCTCGATGGAGGATTGACCGTGGATTTTATGGAAATGTACCAGCAGATGACGATCGTCGCGAAGGCTGTCGCCTTCGTTCTGGTCATCATGTCAATGTGGTCGCTCGGCGTCGGCATCGAGCGTTTCTTCACCTACCAGCAGGCGCGCACTCAGTCGAAGCTCTACGCTCCCCAGGTTGCGAAGCACCTCAAGGACGGCCGCCTGAAGGAAGCGGTTGCCCTCTCGCAGAAGAAGGAATTCCGTTACAGCCACCTCGCGAAGGTTGTGCTCGCCGGCCTGCAGGAATACCAGTTCCAGCATGAGTCGGGCCAGGGCCTGAGCCGCGAGGACATCATGGACACCGTGCATCGCGCCATTCAGCGCGCGTCGGTCCTGACGGCTTCGGATCTCAAGAAGGGCGTCGCTGCGCTCGCGACCATCGGCTCGACGGCTCCGTTCGTCGGTCTGCTCGGCACGGTCGTCGGCGTTATCAACGCATTCCAGGGCATCGGCGCCAGCGGCTCGGCCGGTATCGGCGCGGTGTCGGTTGGTATTTCGGAAGCGCTCGTCGAAACGGCGCTTGGTCTGGTCGTCGCGATTCCGGCGGTCTGGATCTACAATTACCTCACCGCCCGCATCGAGTACTTCAACGTCGAGATGGACAACTCGTCGTCGGAGCTCGTGGACTACTTCATCAAGAAGACGGCCTAGTAGGCTTCCGGGTTCTGGCTCCAGGCTCTGGGTACTCCAGGGTCAGGAGCTTGCATCCCGGAGACAATAGCCATTTACGGGTTTAGGAGAAACAGCCATGTCAATGGACCTTGGCGGCGCCAAAGGCGGAGTCAAGTCCGATATCAACGTGACGCCGCTTGTCGACGTCATGTTGGTGCTGCTCATCATCATGATGCTCATCGCCCCCATGCTTCAGCAGGGTGTGAGCCTCAGGCTTCCGACCGCTACAAACACGGTCGACAAGCCGGAGTCGCAGGACCAGACCGTCATCTCCGTCGCCGCCAATAAGGAAATCTATCTGAACGCCAAGCCGATTCGCGAAGTCGACCTGGCTCAGAAGGTCACCGACATCCTCGAGGGTAAGACCGAGAAGATCGTCCTGATCAAGGCAGACGAAGAAGTCGAGTATGGGACGGTCATGGCCGTGATGGACCAGCTGCGTCAGGCGGCGATCGAGGACGTTGGCCTCATCACCGAGAAGCGCAAGGTCGCGAGCGGCGGAGCGGGAGGTCAGTAATGGCACACGCGCGCAAACACTACGGTGCCGAAAAGGTCGTCACGGGCAAAGCGGCGGAAGCCAACTCGGACATGAACGTCACGCCGCTGATCGACGTGCTGCTCGTGCTGCTCGTCATCTTCATGGCGGCCCTGCCCCTCACGCAGAAGGGTGTCGACATCAACCTGCCGGCGGAGACGAAGAACTCCACCGACCAGACCCCTGATGTGAGCCAGATCGTGGTGGAATACACCGCGGACAAGCACCTCTCGGTGAACAAGCAGGACGTCACCATCGGCGACCTTGAGAGCAAGCTGCGCACGATCTTCGAAGAGCGCAAGGACAAGACGATGTTCATCTCTGGTGCGGAAACGCTGCACTATGGTGACATCATGGCCGTTATCGACGCAGCACGCGGTGCTGGCGTCGAGAAGGTCGGCATCGTCACGGCGGGCATGCGCAGGGCCGCCGGCGTCGCCAGCAACTAGTTCCGTTCTCGGACGGTACACAGACACGGCCGCCCCTCACAGGGCGGCCGTTTTTTTTGCGCCCACCTCGTCACCCCGCCTTGGACCCCATCTCCAGCCTTGCCTCGCGCGCCTGCCACAGGTGGCGACGTTCATGCGCCAGCAGCACCACAAACGTCGCGCCCAGACCGAGTGAGATCGGTGCGAATTGCGACCGGACCTTGACCCGCCGCCGGTCCAGACCTTCCGACTCCTGAATGAGCCGCGCCAGTCGCCCGTGCAGTTGCTCCCAGGTCGCCAGCGTCGATTCAAGCGGCAGCTCAGCGGCTCCGACGAAGCTCGGGGGAGTCATGAAACGCCGCCGCACCGGAGGCTCCATCGAACGAATGAACCAGCGCTCAACCAAGGTCCCGACGAACGGCCCTTCGGCAACATGCCCATGGGAACGCCCGGCTGACATCGCTTGGTCGAGTACGGGCAGGTAGCGCTCGAGCGTGATGTTCAGGTGTTGGATGCACTGGCCGATCGACCAGCGTGAGGCCGAGGGACGCCAGTTGAACTGCGACTCGGAGAGACCGCCCACAACGCCAGGCAGTTCCTGCGTGATGGAGGTCAACTGGAGCAGATAGCCTTCAAGTTGGGAATCCATATGTACTCATTATCCCCAGCGCCACGTCAGGCTGCCAGCGGTCGTGTGGGCTTGCTGATGACCAGATTCGCCCACCCCAGTGCAGGTGTCTGAGACAAAAAAAGCCCGGGGCACGAATGCCCCGGGCTTTTCAACGAGTGCGAATGCCTGAGCGGCCGCGTCCCTTAGTTGAAGGTGTAGCGGAAGCTGAGCATCGCCACGCGGACGTCCGCGATACCAGCGGTCGACTGGAGCGAGTTCGTGATGTAGTTACCGCCCGAGAGCTGCAGGCGATAGGCGAGCGCCCCGTTGGCGTCCACCGTCGGGTTGGTCAGGATCTGGTTGTTCACAATGCGCTTGCCGGCGCCCCACTTGCTGTTCAGCCAGTTACCGAAGTTCGTGACGTCGAGGCGAATCTGGCCGCCGTGACGCTTGCCGCGCAGGCGCTTGAACACATCCTGCGTGAGGCTGAGGTCCATGCGCTGCACAACCGGGAGGAACACCGCTCGACGCCCGGCGTACTCACCGCGGTGCTTGCTCAGATACAAGTCCTGGCTGATGTAGGCCTCGAACGCGGCGGCTTGCTCAGCAGCAGGGTAGGTGCGGCCGGCGGTCGTAAACGTCGTGAAGTTCATCTCCGAGCTGTTCTGCGGAATGTAGATCAGGTCGTTGCCAGACACCGTATCGCCATTCGCATCGCCCGAGAACGCGTAGGTCGTGTTCCCGTTCGTGCGCACTTCGTAGTAGGCCGAAATCGTCGTGGCGCCGAAGCTTAGGTACTGCTTCGAATAGCTCGACTGCAGGAAAAAGCGCTTGCCTGGCGAGTTCTCCGAGTAGGAGAGCTGTGGGTTATTGGGGTCGGACGCAATCGGGTTCGCCGAGCCCCACGAACTTCCGGCGGTTGACGATGGCTCAACCAGGCTTTTGGAGACGCCGTAGCTGAAGCCGCTCTTCGCTGCGAAGCCATGGCTGGTCTGCTTACTCAGCGAGGCCGAGTAGTTCCACGAGCGATTCTGGTCCTGGTTCTTGATCACGTAGGCCGCCGTGATCTGGTTCCCCGTGGTGTTGTTCAGACGGGTCACACAGGGGCCGACCTGCCCGGCCGACGCACAGGTCGGATAGGCCGAGGTCGCCACCCAGCGGGGGCGGGTGTCGGCGCCAGTGAAGGCAGACTGCGCCGCCGGCAGGTTCGCGTTGATGTAGACCGGAGCGTTCAGGTCGCGGTTATAGATGAAGTCGGTCGTGCCCACCAGACCCAAGGGCAACTTGCGGTCCACGCCGATGTTCGTGCGCCAGGTCTGCGGGAAGCGGAAGCCCTGGTCAGTGACGTCGAGCTCGTAGCTGGCCGCGTTGCCGCCAGTCGCCGCCGGCTTGTACTTATCCGGATTCGGGCTGAACGGGTAGGCCGTCGTGCTGTTCGTCTGCGTGAAGCCCGACAGGACACCGGTGTTGCCGATCTGGTTCGAAATCCAGACGTACGGCGGCTTGCCGGTGAAGAGGCCCGTGCCGCCACGCACCTGGGTGACTTGGTTGCCGCTCACGTCGAAGTTGAAGCCGACGCGCGGTGACCAGTAGGGCTTTGTCTCCGGCAAGGCGTTCGTCGAGTACTTCACCGCCGAGCCGTCCTGATCGCGGAAGGTCAGCGAGTCAGCCGCCGGGTTCGGGAAGGTGGTGTTGCCGAACTTCGGCACGTCGATGCGGACTCCGGCCGTGACCGTCAGGTTGCTGCGCGGACGCCACTCGTCCTGGAAGTATCCGCTCACGTAGACCACGTCGAGCGGTTGCATCGGCGGGGTCGTCTGGCCCGACTGGAGAAGGTAGCGGGTCTGGAAGATGTTCAGGGTGACCGGCGAGACGCTCCGGTTCTGATTCGCCAGATAGCCGGTGGCATCGGTGTAGAAGTCCGCCAGCGTGTTGTAGGAGTAGGCACTCTGCAACCCGAAGTAGAACGAGTTGTCCGAGTGGAACTTCTCCACCGCGCCGCCGACCGTCCACGAGTGGTTCTTCGAGAACTTGGTCAGGCTGTCCTGCGCCTGGAACGTCTTGTAGCTCAGGAGGTTAAACGGCGTGAACGGCTCGGACCCGAATGCGGTCTGGGCGCTGCCCAGTCCGTCGCCGATCACCACGAAGGGGAAAAGGTTAGCCAGCTGGTCGCGGCTTTCGTTCTGGAAGGTGTAGCCGACAATCAGATTGTTCGTCGCGGTGCCGAACGCCGAGTTCCACTCGCCAACGCCCGACTTCAGATTCTCGAGAATCTTGTAGTTCGAGTTCTGGAACGCGAGGAAATTCGTGGTCAGTGTCGGACGACTGGTGCCGAGCGACGACGAACCGGACTGGTTCACGTCCGTGCTCGAGGTCAGCTGGTTGTAACGGAACGTGATCTTGTTGGCGCCACTGAGGTTGTAGTCACCCTTGATCATCCAGGGCGTGCCAGGGGTCTTCTTCGGGATGCTTTCGAAGACGCCCGTGTCGTAGCTGAAGTTCTGCTTGAGGAAGGCGCTCAGCGCGGTCATGTCGGACGCGAGCACGCGCGTCACGTTGCCGGCCACCGGTTCGCCGCCCTGGTTGGCGCGGAAGGTGTTCAGCGGTCGGGTGTCTTCCTGCTTCTCGTAGCTGAAGAACGCGAATGCCTTGTTCTTCACAATCGGGCCACCGAGCCATGCGCCGGTCGTCTTGGTGTCGAACGTCCCGGGGTTGAACGCCTGGCCGGCCGTTTCCTTACCCACGAACGACTCGTTGCGGAAGCGGTGGTAGACCGAGCCGGTGAACAGGTTGGTGCCGCTGCGGGTGACGGTGTTCACGCCAGCGCCGGTGAAATTGCCCTGACGCACGTCGTAGGGAGCCACGCTCACCTGGACCTGCTCGATGGCCTCGAGCGAGATGGGCGCCACGCCCGTGCGGTCGCCGATACCGCCCGTCGTCGTGCCGAGCCCGAAGGAGTTGTTGAAGTAAGAGCCGTCGACCGTCACGTTGTTCGCGCGGTTGTCCTGGCCGACGAACGTGCCGCTGCCGCCGTACTGCGGCGTCAGGCGGGTGATGTCGGTGATGCGGCCCGACACGGTTGGCAGCGTCGCCAGTTCTTCGCGCGAGACTGCGGTTGCAGCGCCGGTTCGGCCCGAGCTGAACACCGGGTTCACCTGGCCGACGACCTGGACGGTCTCCGACACCGTGGCCAGTCGCAGGTCAAACGAAATGTCGGTGGTCACGCCGAGGTTGAGCGTCACGTTCGAGCGCTCGTCGGTGCTGAAGCCGCTCAGTTCGGCAGATATCTTGTACGGACCGCCGACGCGCATACCGGCGATGGTATAGCGGCCATCGGTCTGCGTCACCGCCTGATAGCTCGTGCCCGAAGGCTGATGGACGGCCGAGACCGTAACGCCCGGGACGACCGCGGCCTGAGAGTCCTTCACCACACCGGTCAGTGCCGCCGTGGTGACACCCTGTGCGTACGACGGAGTCGCACCGCCTCCGACGACGAGGAACGCCGCGACCGTACTCATCAAGCACGATCTAAGAAGAGATTTCATTGCATGCTCCTGCTAGAGAGAGGAAATACGAGAGGTTGCATCGCACGAATTCTGCGGTGGAATACCCCTCATTCTAGCGAAGAGGCCTGTAAACTCCGTGAAAAACTCAAGCTGGCGAGACGGAACGCTGGCGGGATCCAACGATACGGAACCGCAGGTTCAGGCGCGGCAGGCGAACAAAAAAAAGGGCCGCCGAGACCCTGAGGTCTGGCGGCCCTCGACGAAGCAGAGTCGAATGCTAGTTGCCGGCGGCCTTCTTACGAAGTTCGTTGGCCTTTTCGCCAAGCGAGGTCGCTTCCTTGATAAGTGCCTGCTGCTTGGACGGATCCTTCTCGCCGTTTGCCTGCAGGCGGAGCAGCAGGCCACGGAAGGTGATGGCTTCGACGTAGTCCGACTTGAGCGAGATCGCCTTGTCGACCGCTTCAAGACCCTTGGTAATGTATTCCTTCTTCTGGTCTGCGGTCAGCGAGGAATCGCCGCGGGTCTCGTCCCAGTAGTAGCCAGCGATGGTCTGGAACGCTTCCGGGTTGTTCGGCTCGATCTCGGCGCGCTGGTTCAGCGATTCGATCGTCTTGTCGAAGCGCCCCTGGCGGTTGTAGAAGCCGGCGAGCTGCAGGTAGACCGACGAGTCCTTCGGCTTCGCGGCCTTGGACATCAGCAGTACCTTCTCGGCGTCGTCGTAGAGGGCGGCGTCTTCGTAGATCTTGCCGAGCACTGCGTAGTTGGACGGCTCGGCGGGCTCCATCTCAATCATCTTGATGAGCACCGGTTCGGCCTTGGCCGGGTCGGCTAGCTTGTCGGCGCCGTAGGCGGCGACCAGGTACTCGAGCGAGAGTTTTCCGAGCTTTCTCTCGTCCTCAATCGCCGAATTGCTAAGCTTCTCGGCGCAGAGCGTGTAATTCTCGACGGCGCGGGTCAGCAGCGCCTCATTTTCCGGTTCGCCCTTCTTGCTGGGGCGATAGAGGTTGTCCAGGCTGTTGCCGAGGAAGAAATACGCCATGGCAAGGTTAGGATCTTCCTTGAGCGTTTCTTCGTACAGGGCAACTGCCTTCTTGTAATCCTGAGCCTGATACGCGGCGTTAGCGGCCTTGAAACTTCTCTTCGCCGTCACCTGACCGACTTGCGCGCAGCCTACCGAAATCGATAGGGCCAGCACCGCCGCCGAAGCGAGCGACGCACCCGAAAAAGCCTTCATTGAGCCCCCTTTATGGCCGAAAACCAACATTGTGACCTTATTCCCGCTGGGCGAGGAGAATTGCCGTGGCCGAAACCGGGTCAGTATAGTGAAGCAAAATTTCCTAAGTCAATATGATGCTTAGACACCGCATTTCATGATTCGCTTCGAGGATCTCGTAGAAAAGGTCCGGGCCTACAGTCCGGCCGCCGATGTCGAGCTGCTGCGCCGGGCCTATGTGTTCTCGGCGTTCGAGCACCGGGGACAGGTCCGCCACTCTGGCGAGCCCTATCTCATCCATCCGCTTGCAGTTGCGGACTTCCTCGCCGACATGAAGCTGGACGTCGTGGCGGTGTCGGCCGGCCTCCTGCACGACGTGGTTGAAGATACCCTCACGACGATCGAGCGCATCCACGAGCTCTTCGGTCCAGAGGTGGCCCACGTTGTCGAGGGGGTCACGAAGATCGGTGCGGTTCGATTCTCCTCCACCGAGGAGCGCCAGGCCGAGACATTCCGCAAGATGCTGCTGGCGATGGTCGATGACATCCGCGTCATCCTCGTCAAGCTGGCAGACCGTCTCCACAACATGCGCACGCTGAACCACCTGTCCGAGGAGAAGCGGATCGCGATTGCCCAGGAGACCCGTGACATCTACGCGCCCATCGCCAACCGGCTTGGCATGAGCAAGATCAAGAACGAACTCGAGGAGCTCTCCTTCCGCTACCTCGAGCCGCAGCTCTACGAGTCGCTGCGGTCCAAGGTGGATGCCAGGCGCCGGGCCACCGAGGGGCTAATCGAGCAGCTAAAGAGCACGATTGAAACCAAGCTCAGCGAAGCGTCGGTGCCCGTCATTGTGATCGACGGCCGCATCAAGCGCCTGTGGAGCATCGCGCAGAAGCTCAAGAAGCAGCGCATCGAGCTCGACCAGGTCTACGACTTCATTGCCCTCCGCATCATCACCACCAGCGTGAAGGACTGCTACGCCGCCCTGGGCATCATCCACCAGACGTGGTCGCCCGTGCCCGGCCGGATCAAGGACTTCATCGCGATGCCGCGGCCAAACGGCTACCAGTCGCTGCACACGTCGGTGATCAGCCACAAAGGGATGCCGTTCGAGGTGCAGATTCGCACCCTTGAAATGCACCGGATGGCCGAGGAGGGCGTGGCGGCCCACTGGAAATACAAGGAAGGCCGAACGGGCGACCAGACGGACGAGCGCTACTTCCAGTGGATGCGGCAGTTGCTCGAATTTCAGCAGGACGTGCGCGACCCGCAGGAGTTCATCCAGAACCTCAAGGTCGAGCTCTACCCCGAAGAGGTCTACGCTTTCACGCCGAAGGGCCAGGTGAAGGCGTTCCCTCGAGGGGCGACGCCGATCGACTTCGCCTACTCGATTCACACCGACGTCGGGCACCAGTGCGTCGGCGCGCGGGTCAACGGCAAGATGGTGCCGCTTCGTGCTCACCTGAAGAACGGCGACATCGTCGAGATCATCACCCAGAGCGGTCACCAGCCGAGCCGCGACTGGCTCAATTTTGCCGCCACCTCTCACGCGCGCTACAAAATCAAGCACCTCATTCGTCTCGAAGAGCGCACGCGGGCGGTCGAACTCGGGCGCCGTGTCTTCGACAAGGAACTGCGCAAGTACGACGTGTCGCACAAAGGCCTCTTCGAGGGCGACGCCTTCGCCAAAGCGCTCTCCGACTCGGGGGTGAGGTCTGCCGACGACCTGATGGCGCTCATCGGATACGGGACGCTGTCAGCCAAGCAGTTGCTGGGCAAGCTCGTGCAGTCGGAGCGCCTGCGCGAGAAGACTCCGGACGGCGCGGTGACCGCTGCCGTGAAGCGGGCCTTTGGTGCGAGCGAAGAGAAGATCACGGTACGCGGTTCGGACGACGTGCTCGTGTTTCGCGCACGCTGCTGCAACCCGATTCGCGGCGAGAAGATCATCGGCTACATCACGCGCGGCAAGGGCGTGTCGGTTCACTCCGCAACCTGCCCGAACGTCGTCAACCTCCTCTACGATCCTGAGCGGCGGATCGAAGTCGAATGGGAGAAGGCGCCAGGTGGGGAGGCAGTCGCCGCCTATACGGTGAAGCTGACGATGGAGGTCGAAGACCGGAAGGGCGTGCTCGCGGCAGTCAGCGCCAAGATTTCAGACATCAACACGAACATCCGCAACATGGAGGCGCGGACCAGCGGCAACGATCAGCGAGCGCGGATTGATGTGACGGTCGAGATCAGTGATCTCCATCACCTCGAGAAGGTCATGAAGGCGCTGAAGTCGGTGAATGGAGTGATTGACGTGGAGCGGACGGGGCGAACCCAGCCGAACTGAATCCGTTGCGGCTGGGCGAGGCGAGGCTAGGCGTCGTAGCTGGCGATGACGTCGATCTCGACCCGCGCGTCTCTGGGTAGTCGGGCCGCCTGGATGGTCGAGCGGGCCGGGTACGGCTCGACGAACGCGGTGCGATACGCCTCGTTCATGTCCGTGAACTCGTTCATGTCCGCGAGAAACACGGTTGTGCGAACGACATGCTGCAGCGATAGACCTGCGGCCTCGAGCAGTGCTCCGATGTTCTGGAGCACCTGTCGGGTCTGGGTGCCGATGTCGCCATCGATCATCATGCCGGTGTCAGGGTCCAGGGGGACCTGGCCCGAGACGAACAGCAGCTGACCTGCACGCAATGCCGCCGAGTACGGCCCGATGGCCTTCGGCGCTTTCGGACTGGCAATCGCGTGCTTGGGCACGGGCTACGCCGCCTTGACGACCTTGTTCGAGCGCAGGCACCGCGTGCATACGCGAATCCGCTGCACCCCGCCGTTAATCAAGGCGCGAACCGCCTGGAGGTTGGGCTCGAACCGACGCGCGCTGACGTTGTGCGCGTGGCTGACCTGCCGGCCGACAACCGGCTTCTTCCCGCAAATCTCACACTGCTTCGCCATGATCCTCTCGTTCCTTCCGCGGCAAAACCCTAAGTATAGTCACCGGCCCCCGTACTGGCAAGGGCAACGACCGGTGTGATGCGTGAATCGTCCGTGTGTTACCGGCTCGAATGGTTCGGGCGTCGAATGAGATCGTCCGATAAAGAGTTAGGGGCGAGCGCTACGGACTACCCTGGCCCCTCGGCTGGACGTCTGCTCAGTAGTGACGCCAGGCCGTCTATGTGTGGGGACGCGCCGGCAGAAACCTACGGCCCTGTCGTCACCGGCAGCGGGCAGATCATTTTCGTCAGACGCAGAACTCTTTCGACGGCCTCCTCGTCTAATTGGGCAATACAATTTGAACGGGCGGCCAACTCCATTCGGAGTGTATTGCTTAAGTCTTTTTAATTCATGCATTTGTCTACTCGATCCTCTTGGCGTCTCATGAAGAGCTTGGTCGCTGAGTCGTCAGGTAGTTCGGGTATTTCAAGCGCAAGTTCATGACCTAATCTGGCGTTGAAGAGTTACGGCGGGAAGTTTATACTTGGCAGTCAATTTGCAGCACGTGCAGCAATCATAATCGGGCGGTCCCCTGAACAACTGGGGAGTGAAGGAGCGACTTTATGAAGAACACTACGAATGCGGTGACCGAGGCAACGCCGAAGTCCCGCTATTCCGAATTGAAGTGGATGCTCGAAGAGCGCCGCCAGGGAATCCAGGCTGAAGTTCAGGGCAAGATGCGGAACGTTCGGGCTGAAGGCACCGACGTATTCGATGCGGTTGAAAGCTCCGAATCGGACATTCAGGACGACATCGAGTTCGCGTTGATCCAGATGAAGTCGGAGACGCTGAACCAGATCAACGACGCCCTCATCCGTCTCGAGCAGGAGAACTACGGCAACTGCTTCGAGTGCGGCGAGGAAATCGCGGAGAAGCGCCTCCGTGCCCTTCCGTTCGCGGTGCGTTGCAAGGATTGCGAAGAAGCGCGCGAAGTGGCCGAGCAGCGCGAACGTCAGATGGCGGCTCGTCGCGGCGCGTCCTCGCTCTTCTTCGACATGTAATATCGGCGACCCTGAGGGCTCCGCTGGTGGCGGAGCCTCAATCTCTCCCACCGGCATCGTCCGCTCCCTCAAGACCGTCATACAATCGTCGGACCCGGGTCTGGCTTCCTGACCGCGGTTTCCAGGTCCACGCCTTGGTGCCGTTCCCGGTCCACCTTTGAAGGAGTTTCGCCATGAGCGATCAGGTCGAAGATCTCAAGCCTGAGGACCTCTCGATTGCCGATCGGCCGCTTGCGGTTCCGCCGGAACTTCCGGTCCTGCCGTTGCGGGACACAGTACTCTTCCCAAACTCGTTCATGCCGCTCGCCGTGGCGCGCGAAAGCTCCGTGCGCCTCATCGACGATGCCATCGCCAACGGGAAGCAGATCGCGGTCTTCACGCAGCGCGATGCTGCGCTCGAGGAACCAGGCCAGGATGACCTGTTCGAGGTCGGCACCGCGACGCACATCCACAAGATGTTCAAGCTGCCGGACGGCAGTCTGCGCCTCATCGTGCAGGGGCTTGCGCGGCTGACGCTCGATGAAGTGGTGTCGACCCATCCCTACCTGCGGGCGCGCGTCAGCGCCGCCAGCGAGGACACCAACGACGCCGACCGCCTCGAAATCGATGCGCTTGCCAGGAACATCAAGGCGAACTTCCAGCAGGTTGTGTCGCTGTCGCCACTGCTCTCGGACGACCTGCAGACGCTCGCCACGAACATCACCGAGCCCGGCCGGCTCGCCGACTTCATTGCCTCGAGCCTCACCACCATCAGCACGCCGGTGAAGCAGGAGGTCCTCGAGACGCTCGACATCCGCACCCGGATGGACAACCTCAATCGAATCCTGATCAAGGAACTCGAGGTGCTCGAGCTCGGGTCGAAGATTCAGTCGCAGGTGCAGTCCGAGGTCGGCAAGAACCAGCGCGAATACTTCCTGCGCGAGCAGATGAAGGCCATCCAGAAGGAACTCGGCGAAGGCGACGACCAGACGAAGGAAGTCGAAGAACTGGCCGAGAAGATTGAAGCGGCGGGAATGCCGGAGCCTGTGAAGAAGGAGGCTCTGCGCGAACTCGATCGCCTTGCGAAGATGCCTCCGGCGGCCGCCGAGTACACGGTGTCGCGCACCTATGTGGATTGGCTCGTGGCGTTGCCGTGGGCCAAGCGCACCGAGGAGGTCATCGACCTCCCGAAGACGAAGTCGGTGCTCGACGCCGATCACTCGGGCCTCGAGAAGGCGAAGGATCGAATCCTCGAATACCTGGCGGTCCGAAAGCTGAACCCGGCGGTCAAGGGACCGATCCTCTGTTTCGTCGGCCCTCCCGGTGTCGGCAAGACCTCGCTCGCCCGTTCGATTGCGGAATCGCTGGGACGCAAGTTCGTGCGGGTGTCGCTCGGCGGCATGCGTGACGAGGCCGAAATTCGCGGCCACCGCCGCACCTATATTGGCGCCTTGCCAGGCCAGGTCATTCAGGGCCTTCGTCGCGCCGAGTCGAAGAACCCGGTCTTCATCCTCGATGAGATCGACAAGCTCGGGTCCGACTTCCGCGGCGACCCCTCATCGGCGCTGCTTGAGGTGCTCGACCCTGAACAGAACAGCACCTTCCGCGACCACTACCTCGACGTGCCGTTCGATCTGTCGGAAGTGCTGTTCATCACGACCGCGAACGTGCTCGACCCGGTTCCGCCGGCCCTTCGAGACCGGATGGAAGTGCTGGAGATTGCCGGTTATACCGAGGAAGAGAAGCTCGAAATCGCCCAGGACCACCTCGTCTCGAAGCAGGTGAAGAACCATGGGTTGACCCCCGAGGGCATCCAGTTCACCGCTGACGCACTTCGGCAGGTGATCCGTGGCTACACGCGGGAAGCCGGTGTGCGCAACCTCGAGCGCGAAATCGGCGCGTTGTGCCGCAAGGCGGCACGTCGTCGTGCGGAAGGCAACGAAGATCCGATCGAGGTCAATCCGGTCGTGGTGGTCGAGATGCTCGGTGCGCCGAAATTCCTGGACGAGGAGATGGAGCAGCGGACGAAGGAACCTGGCGTGGCCATCGGACTCGCCTGGACACCAGTCGGCGGCGAAGTGCTCTTCATCGAAGCGTCGCGCATGGCGGGCAGCGGCACGCTCACCCTCACTGGGCAACTCGGCGACGTCATGAAGGAGTCGGCTCGCGCCGCATTGTCATGGCTTCGTACGCACGCCCGCGAGCACGGGATCGATCCGGACTTCTTCAAGGTCGCGGAACTCCACGTGCACGTGCCGGCCGGAGCCATCCCGAAGGATGGTCCGTCGGCCGGCGTCACGATGGTGGCCGCGATGGCGTCGGAGTTGACGGGCAGGCCGGTGCGCGGCGACGTGGCCATGACCGGTGAGATCACGCTGTCAGGGCGCGTGCTGCCGGTCGGCGGAATCAAGGAGAAGGTGCTCGCCGCACGGCGGGTGGGCATCAACGAAGTGATCCTGCCGCGGCAGAACGAGAAGAACATCAACGAGGACCTCACGCCGGAACTCCGGAAGAACCTCGTCGTGCACCTGGTCTCGACCATCGACGAAGTGCTGGCGCTGGCGCTGCAACCGGTCTCCACGGACGCGGTGCGGCCGACGCGAAGAGTTACCCGTTCGAGCGGGCCCGTCAGGCCATCCGCCTAGTTGTGGCGGCCGTTCGGAGGTGTCTGGCACGGGGGACAATCGCCGCCTGGCCCAGACGCCTTCGGTTGTCGCGTCGTCCCGTTAGACCAGCAGCAGGCCGTAGGCCGTCTTGAGGTCGATGATCTCTCCCCGATCGACCATGGCGCGTGCTTCATCGAGCGTGACGGCCATCGACTCGATGTCTTCGTCCTCGTCCGGTTTGTGCGACGAGTCTGGCGGTGGCGGACGCAGGTTCGACACCCGGTAGAAAATCAGTTCTTCATCGCAGAACCCAGGGGTGGGGTAGAGCCCGCGGATGCGCTCGATCGTTCCTGGGGCGAGGCCGATCTCCTCTTCGCACTCGCGTGCGGCCGCGGCGTCAGGTTCTTCGCCGTCATCCACGCGTCCAGCCGGGATCTCCCAGATCACGCGGTCGATGCTCGCCCTGTACTGACGAATCAGGATGACGCGGCCATCGTCCTGGATCGGGATGAGCACGACCGACGGGTTGTGGCGCACGATGGCCACCTCATGCTCCTGCCCATTCGGGAACCGCCGCCGCTCGACTTCAACCGCGAATACGCGCCCCTTGAACACAATCGGCATAGGAATCCTCGCGCTCGCGCCGCGCGTTCAGCCCTGTTCGACTTCCTGGCCCGATTTCTCGATCAGGTCGTCCAGCACGCTCTTCAGATCCGGCGGTAACTCGCTCTCGAACTCCATGCGTCGCCCGTCGCGAGGATGTTTGAAGGCCAGCTTCGCCGCGTGCAGGAACGGGCGATCGAGCCGTAAGACGGCGCGGATATCGAATGGCAACCGCCGGCGAAGCCCGCCGTAGAGAGTGTCCCCGACGATGGGATGACCGATCGAACTGAGGTGCACGCGAATCTGGTGCGTGCGTCCGGTGTGGATCGCGATCTGCGCCAGCGCCAGCGCCGGGTTCACCTGGAAGACCCGGACGATGCGCGTCACGGCTTCGCGGCTGCGGCGCGCGCGGTTCGTCATCTTCAGGCGGTTGTTCGGGTCGCGCCCGATCGGATCCTCGATGCGTCGGCCAGCGACGACGACACCCCAGACCAGCGCGAGGTACTCCTTCGAGACCTCACGGTCGTGGAACTGACGTGCGAGCTCCTGGTGCGCCGCATCGTTCTTGGCCACCACCATGAGGCCGGAGGTGCCGCGGTCGAGCCGGTGCACGATGCCGGGCCGCTTTTCGCCGCCGATGCCGCTGAGGTCGTCGACGTGATACAGGAGCGCATTCACCAGCGTGCCGGAGTCGTGTCCGGCGGCCGGATGCACCACCATGCCCGGCGGCTTGTTGACCACCACGAGGTCAGCGTCCTCGTAGACGATCGGCAGCTCGATGTTCTCCGGCACCGGGATCGGATCCCTCGGTTCGGGAATGTCGATGTCGACCGACACCCCGAGCTTGAGCCGCAGGTTCGCCTTTGCCGGGCGACCGTTGACCGTGACGTGCCCTTCCTCGATCAGCCTCTGCAGGTGCGAACGCGACTGGCCGGGGACGACGGAGACGAGGAAGTGATCCAAGCGAAGACCCTCGTACTCCTCGGTAATCGGAATCAGGAGAGCGATATCAGGCTGCCTTCCGGGCGCGTTCTGGTGCAGGCGCGCCACGCCTGGCGAGCACCACGAGCATGACCAGCGCGAGCGGCGCCAGCACGATCGAAATGAATTGCGAGGTCGAGAACATCAGGACCACGCCACGAGGGTCGTTGCGATAGAACTCGATGATGAAGCGCGAGACCGCGTAGAGCAGCATGTAGAGCCAGAACGTCCGTCCCGGGTACTTGCTGCCCTGCTTCTCCGTCGAGAGCAGCAGGAGCAGGATCAGTCCTTCGGCCCCGGCCTCGTAGAGCTGCGTTGGATGCAGCGGCACGTTCAGCGGTGTGCCGACGTTCGCCGCGGCATACGGGTCGGTGAACGTGATCGCCCACGGTACGTCCGTTTCACGTCCCCAGCAGCAGCCGGCAAAGAAGCAGCCCATGCGCCCAACCACGTGCCCGAGCGCGACGCCGGGTGCGAAGACGTCGCAGGTGGTCCACAGCGGTAACCCGATCTTGCGGATGTACCAGAGGGCCACGGAGACCGCCAGGATCAGGCCGCCGTAGAACACACCGCCCGACCGTGCGAGCGTGATGAGCTCCGACGGGTCGGTCATGAACGTGCGGAAATCGGTGATGACCAGCAGCAACTTGGCGCCGATCAGCGCGCTGATGATGATGTAGATGCCGAGGTCGAGCACCCGCGCCTCATCCAGGCCGCGCACCTTCGCACGCACCATGGCGAGTTTCAGCCCGAGCAGGTAGGCGGCTGCCAGCAGGACGCCGTACGTGTAGATAGTGGCCGGGCCGAGATCAAGCAGGATTGGATGCATGCGAACCGGTCCTGATCATATCGAGGATCATGAGTGCTACGCCGACTGTAATCGCCGAGTCGGCCACGTTGAAGGCCCAGAAGTGGAATGTGCCCCAGTAGGCGTCCACGAAGTCGACGACTGACCCGATGATGATGCGGTCGATGAGGTTGCCCGCCGCGCCGCCGATAATCAGCGCCATGCCGAGCCGCGGCAGAAGTTGCTGGTTCGACAAGGTACCAGAGTAGAGCGCAACGCCGATGAGCGCCACGATGGCGACCACCGCAATCAACAGTGTCTTCCCAGGGAAGTCGACGCCGTTCAGGAAGCCGAACGCCGCGCCGGTGTTGCGGACGTGCGTGATGTCGAGCAGGTTCGGGATCACCTGCACGCTGTCGTGCAGCGGGACCCGCACCCGAACCAGCCACTTCGTCAGCTGATCGAGCGCCACGACGAGCAGCGGCACCCAAAGCTCCAGGCGCCGCCACTGTGCGCCTGGCTGTGCCACGCCTGTCTCAGCCATTGAGCGTGCCAGATACGGCGACCTGGCACCGCGCGCAGATGCCTTCGGTCGCCGGTTCGCTCGAGAGCGCCGGCACATAGCGCCAGCAGCGCTCGCACTTCAGGCCGCCCGCCCGTTCGATGGTGATGGCCGGGCCAGGCTCGGTGCGGGCTTCGGCATCGGCTGGTGCCGGACGCAGCACCACTTCAGACACGATGAACAGCATCGGCAACTGCGCGGCGTAGCTCTCGAGGAATGCCAACTCCTTCTCGTTCGCCGTCAGCACGACGCGCGCCTGTAGCGAACTGCCGATCTGTTTGTCCTTGCGGAGCGGCTCGATGTCAGCCAGCACGCGTTCGCGCAGCGTGGCCAACTGCTGCCACCGCTGCAACAGGTCGGTGTCGACCATCGACTCGAGTTCCGCGAGCTCGGGGAACAGGGCGAGGTGCACCGACTCCAGGTGCCGTGACGGCAGGTAGCGCCACAGTTCGTCGGCCGTGAACGACAGGATCGGTGCCAGCAGGCGGCCGAGCCCATCGGCCATCAGGTACAGCGCCGTCTGCGCGGAGCGACGCTCGGGCGACTTCGCATGGAACGTGTAGAGCCGATCCTTCGACACGTCGGCGTAGAACGCGCTCAGGTCGACCGTGACGAAGGCATTCACTGCCTGGAAGAGCGTGCCGTACTCGTAGTTGCTGTACGCCTTGCGGCTCTTTAACGCCACTTCTGCGTAACGCGCCAGGATGTAGCGGTCCACTTCCTCCATCGACGACGTCTCCACGAGGTCGACGTCAGGGTTGAAGTCGTACAGGTTCGCCACGAGGTAGCGGAGGGTGTTCCGGATCTTCCGGTAGGCCTCGACCGCGCGGGCCAGCACTTCCTTGCCGATCCGGATCTCCTGGGTGTAGTCGCTCATCGACACCCAGAGACGCAGGATGTCGGCGCCGCTCTGCTTGATGATGTCCTGCGGCTCGACCGAGTTGCCGAGCGACTTCGACATCTTGCGGCCGTCTTCGGCCACGATGAAGCCGTGCGTCAACACCTCGCCGAACGGCGCACGACCACGCGTGCCCAGCCCGACAAGTAGCGAGCTCTGGAACCAGCCACGGTGCTGGTCGCTGCCTTCGAGGTAGATGTCGGCCGGCCAGGTCAGCTCCGGCCGAACCGACAGCACCGCTTCATGGCTCGACCCGGAATCGAACCACACGTCGAGGATGTTCATCTCGCGAGCGAAGCCGGTGTGGCCGCACGCCGGGCAGCTCAGCCCCTCGGGGACGAACTCCTCAGTCGGGCGTTCGTACCACGCGTCGGCGCCGTACTGCTCGAACACACCGGCGGCCCTCTCCACGATCGCCTGCGAGATGACCGCTTCGCCGCACTTTGTGCAATCCAGGGCGGGAATCGGCACACCCCAGGCGCGCTGGCGAGACACGCACCAGTCGGGCCGGTTCGCGAGCATGTTGTAGATGCGGTCGTGACCCCAGCCGGGAATCCACTTCACCTTGTTGTCCACGGTGTCGAGCGCCGCCTGCCGCAGCGTGGCGACGTCGTCGCCGCGCTTCAGCTTCGCGTCGTCCATACCGATGAACCACTGCGCCGTGGCGAGGAAGATCACCGGGTTGTGGCAGCGCCAGCAGTGCGGATAGGCGTGCGCAAACGACTTGCGATGCCAGAGCCGGCCGCGCTCCTTCAGTGCCTCTTCCACGTTCGGGTTCGCATCGAACACCCGCATGCCGCCGAAGAGTTCGACCGTGTCGAGGAAGTGTCCAGCCGGACCCACCGGGGCGTAGACCTCGAGGCCGTACTTCTGGCCGGTGCGGAAGTCGTCCGCGCCGTGACCAGGAGCCGTGTGGACCACGCCGGTGCCAGCGTCCAGCGTGACGTAGTCGGCGAGCACCCCGAGCGAGTCGCGTTCGTACAGCGGGTGGCGGAAGCGAATGCGATCGAACACCTCACCTTTCATCCGGGCCACCGGCGTGTCGAGCGCCACGCCCGACTCCGCCGCAACCGTCGCGGCCAGTCCTTCGGCGACGATCACCGAGCGGCCGTTCACTTCGTAGGCGACGTAGTCGAGTTCGGGGTGGAAGGCCACCGCCAGGTTCGATGGAATCGTCCAGGGCGTCGTCGTCCAGATGAGGACCGACACCTGGCGCCCGGCGAGTTCGGGCACTCGCTCGACCAGTTCACCCGCGTGTTCCGCCGGCAGCGGGAACTCGACGTAGATCGATGGCGAGGTGTGATCCTCGTATTCGACCTCGGCTTCGGCCAGCGCGGTGCGGCAGTGGATGCACCAGTGCACCGGCTTCTTGCCCTTGTAGACCAACCCGTGTCCGACGAATTGGCCGAAGGCGCGCGCGATGGCCGCCTGGTAGCGGAAGTCCATCGTCACATACGGGTCGTCCCAGGTGCCGAGCACACCGAGACGCTGGAATTGCGCCGTCATCGTGCCGATGAAGCGCTCCGCGAAGGCACGGCAGGCGCGGCAGAAGTCGGCGGTCGACATCTCGCGCTTCTTCGGTCCAAGTTCGCGATCGACCTTCAGCTCGATTGGCAGTCCGTGGCAGTCGTAGCCGACGACGAACGGGGCATCGAACCCTTCCATCGAGCGCGACTTCACCACGAAGTCCTTCAGGATCTTGTTGAGCGCTGTCCCGATGTGAATGTTGCCGCTCGTGTACGGCGGACCGTCGTGCAGGATGAATTTCGGCGCGCCGCGGCGGTGCTCACGAATCTTCCCGTAGAGGTCCATGGCGGCCCAGCGAGCGAGCGTGTCCGGTTCGCTCGTCGGCAGGTTCGCCTTCATCGGGAAGTCGGTCCGCGGCAGATTGACGGTGTCTTTCCATTCAGGCATGGGTATCCCCAGATTTTATAATGAATGGATGGCCAACTCTTCAGAAGCTGGATGGACGGCTCCCCTGAGGACCGAACTACTCGAGAACGGGTTGAAGGTGCTGCTGCTCGAAGAGCACACCGCGCCGCTCGTGTCGGTGTGGTGCTGGTACAAGGTCGGCTCGCGTGACGAACTGCCGGGCCTCACCGGTGTGTCGCACTGGGTGCAGCACATGAACTTCAAGGGCACCACCAACATCCCACGCGACCAGGTGAAGGGGATCATCGAGCAGTTCGGCGGGCCGTGGAACGGGTAGACCTGGCTCGACCAGACCACCTACCTCGAAACAGCCTCGCGCGATGCGCTCGATCGCATGCTGTTCATCGAGGCGGAGCGGATGGGACGGTGCCTGTACGACCAGGACGACTGCGAATCGGAGCGAACGGTCATCATTCCCGAGCTGAAAGGGGGCGAAAACGACCCCGACAGCCTGCTGGACCAGGAAGTCGTCGCGACGGCGTTCAAGGCCCATCCATACCGGCATCCGACGATCGGGTGGCTGGCCGACCTCGAAACGATGACCCGCGACGACCTGTAACGGTTACTACCGCCGCTACTACGCACCCGACAACGCCACCCTCGTCATCGTCGGCGACGTCGATCCTGAAGAGGCGATGGCCCGGGTTCGCGAGCACTTCGGCGGCTTCGCGGCCGGCGGGCCGCTGATTCGGCGCCGGATGCGTGAGCCCGAGCAGATGGGCGAGCGCCGGCTGGTCATCCGGAAGGAAGGCACGACTGCCTACTTCCGCGCCGGCTTCCATGCGCCTGCGGTCGCCGACCCGACGTTGGTGCCGGCCCTGCTCCTCGATGCGGTCCTGACGGGCGCCAAGGGCGCCAACCTGTGGACGGCGCTCCAGGTGCCTCCGCCGCAGCGCGTGGCGCGCCTCTACCAGGGGGGGGGCGAACGCGGGCTCGCGTCACAAGGAATCACCGAGGAAGAACTGGCCAGGGTGAAGCGGCAACTGCACGCGCAGGTGGTGTTCGATGCCGACAGCGTCACCAACGTCGCCCATCAGCCCGGCTTCTTCGAGCACTTGGCGGTGGGTAGCCGTCCGGTCGCCGCAACCGGCACCGTCGAGGCGCAGCGATGAGCGCGCGCCTGAACCCGACGCGCGCCGTAGTGTCGAACGGGTTGGTGGTCACCGCGAAGCAGACCCGCAAGACGCCAGCCGTGGCGATCAACCTGGCGCTCCGCGCCGGCGCCATCGTCGACCCCGGCGATGCCGCTGGCGCCAGCGTCCTGTTGTCGCGCGTGCTCGACCGGGGCACCACCGGCAAGTCCAGCACCGAGGTCGCCGACGCGCTCGAGAACCGCGGTGCGTCGTTGAGCCTGTCGGTGACCCGGCAGTTGCTCTCGCTGACATCCACCTGCCTTAGCGAAGACGTCGAAGACATCTTCGCGCTGCTCGCCGACATCGTCAGGCACCCCGTGGTGCCGGAGACCGACCTCGTGACGCGCAAGGTGCAGGTGCTGACGAGCCTGCAACAGGACGCCGACAATCCCGCTGTGCGCAGCGTGGATGCGTTGATGGCTGCGCTCTACGGCGACACGCACCCGTACGGCCGGCCGACCACCGGCACCGCCGCATCGGTCGCGCCGCCGGCTCGTCACGGTGCCAATGATGAACAAGTCGCAGGCTGAAATTGCCTACGGCTTCCCGTCCATCGCCAGGTCGGACCGCTCCTACTTCGCGTTCATGCTGATGAACAACGTGCTTGGCCAGTACGCGCTCGGCGCCCGCCTCGGCGACAGCATCCGGGAGCAACCGGGGATGGCCTACTCCGCCTGGAGCTCGTTCGATGCGTCGACCATTGCCCGGCCCTTCATGGTGCGGGCCGGCGTTGCCGCCGCCAATGTCGAGCGGGCGACCGCGTCGATCGACGACGAACTGCAGTCGCTGCGACGCATGGGTGTCACTGGCCGTGAGATCGCCGAGTCGCGCCAGTACAACTCCGGCTCGATGCCGCGCATGCTCGACACCAACGCCGGCATCGCGGGGTTCCTGCAGAACGCCGAGTTCTGCGGGCTCGGACTCGACTACGATCAACGCCTGCTTACACTGCTCATGATGGTCACCATCGACGACGTGAACGCCGCCGCCGCGGCGCTCGACCCGGCGCACGCCACGGTGGTCGTGGCCGGTCCCTACCAGTGGTGACCAGGGCCGTCCTCTTCGACGTCGACTTCACGCTCATCTACCCGGGGCCGACGTTCCAGGCACCTGGCTACCAGGCGTTCAGCGCGCGTCACGGCATCACCGTGGACGCGGCGCGGTTCGACACCGCTGTGGCGAGCGCCGCACAGTTGCTCGACCTGCCTGAAGACACGGTCTACGAGGACGAGATCCACATCGGCTACACGCGACACATCCTCGAGCAGATGGGCGCCAGTGGCAACGTCGATGCGCTCGACGCCTGCGCGCGCGAAATCTACCGCGAGTGGGCCGCCTGTCGGCACTTCGAGCTCTACGACGATGTGCCGGCGGTGCTGAAGACCCTGACCGCGGCGGGCGTGCGCATCGGCCTGGTCTCGAATTCGCACCGATGCCTGGCCTCGTTCCAGACCCACTTCGAACTGGAGGGGCTCATCTCCGCCACCGTGTCGTCCTCCGAGCACGGCATGCTGAAGCCGCACCCCAGTATCTTCAGGGCGGCGCTCGAGTTGATGGATGTGCCGCCGCCGGAGGCCATGATGGTAGGCGACAGCGTGCCGCACGATATCGAGGGGGCGCTTCGTCTCGGCATGCGGGCGGCGTTGCTGCACCGGAGCGAGCGCGCCCACCCGCGTGAGGCGGAACTGGCCGGACTCGGTGTGCCGACCATGCGCTCGCTGCACGAACTGACCGGCCTGCTCTAGACTGTCGGCATGTCCTGCCTGTTCTGCAAGATCATCAACCGCGAGATCCCTGCGTCGATCGTCTACGAAGACGAGCGGGTGCTGGCCTTCAACGACATCAATCCGCAGGCGTCCACCCACGTGCTCGTCATTCCGAAGCAGCACGTCGCCACCCTGAACGACCTCGAGGCCGGCCACGACGCCATCGTCGGTGAACTGGTGCGACGGGCGGCGGCGATTGCGAAGGAGCGGGGCATCGATGGGGCGGGCTATCGCACGGTGTTCAACACCAACCACGACGCCGGACAGACCGTGTTCCACATGCACCTGCACCTGATCGGCGGGCGCAGCCTGGCCTGGCCTCCGGGCTGATGCACGGCCGGCGCGGCAGCATGGCCATGGTCAGCTGCGGCTGGTCTTCCGGGCGACCGCTGCGCGTGGGATGTCCTGCAGGTCGTGCTTGACGTCGAGCAGTGTCAGCGACGGCACCGCCTCGACGAGCGCCGCGACCGCCTTGTCCTGCCCGGCTCCGAACTCGAAGACGAAGATGCCGTCGCGCGCCAGTGCGGCGGCGGCCTGCACCACCAGGCGCCTGACGATATGGAGCCCGTCCTCACCCGCGAACAGCGCCGCCGGCGGTTCGTAGTCGCGCACTTCCGGTTGCAGCCCAGAGGCGTCCTCCGTCGGCACGTATGGAGGGTTCGACACAATCAGGTCGAACGGGCCGTCGATGCCGTCGAGCAGATCGGTCCGCAGGCACTGCGTGCGGGCCGAGACGCCGTAGCGGGTCAGGTTGCGCCTGGCGACGTCGAGTGCGTCCTGCGAGATGTCGCTCGCGACGAGCGCGGCCTTCGGGAATTCGCGGCCGAGGCCGACAGCCAGGCAGCCGCTGCCCGTGCATACGTCGAGAATCCGCAGAGGCTGCGCATGGTCGAAGTGCTCGAGCGCGATCTCGATGAGCAGTTCGGTTTCCTGGCGCGGAATCAGCACGGCTGGTGTCACCTCGATGTCGAGGTTCCAGAACTCGCGTGAGCCGGTGATGTAGGCCAGCGGCTCGCGGAACGCGCGGCGCGCCACCAGTCCTTCGTAGTCGCGCGCGAAGTCGGCAGGCGCGGCTTCATCGCCGTGGGTCATCAGGCGTGCGGCATCCCACCCGAGAAGACGCTGGGCGAGAAGGCGTGCGTCGAGCGCCGCCTCGCCAGGCTCGATACCGGCGGCCCGGAAGCGACGCCGCGCGTCGGCGATGAGGGCGTGGATTTCTGTGGGCATCGGCCTGATCTGCGACGCCGCACCAGGGGACGTGTTACGAGACTCCCGTGGCGTCCTTGAGCTTCTCCGACTGGTAATGCGTGATGACCTCGTCGAGCAGTTCCGCGAGGTCGCCGTTCAGGACGTTCACGAGCTGGTGCGTCGTGAAGTTGATCCGGTGGTCGGTGATGCGGCTCTGCGGGAAGTTGTAGGTCCGGATCTTCTCGGAGCGCTCGCCCGTGCCCACCTGACTCTTGCGATCCTTGGCGATGGCTTCCTGCTGCTTGCGCAGCTCCATCTCGTAGAGACGGGCGCGCAGCACCTTCATCGCCTTTGCCTTGTTCTTGACCTGCGACTTCTCGTCCTGCTGCGAGACGACCGTGTTCGTTGGCAGGTGGGTGATGCGGACCGCCGAGTAGGTGGTGTTGACGCTCTGGCCACCCGGCCCACTCGAGCAGAACGTGTCGATGCGGAGGTCCTTGTCGAGGATCTGGACGTCGACCTCCTCGGCCTCCGGCAGTACGGCCACTGTCGC
>CALQBJ020000002.1 GCA_943328785.2 Bifidobacterium breve | reverse complement strand
CGCTGCCCTTCGTGGCATTCAGGTAGACCGCGAGTCCACCGCCAAGCAGCACGGTGCTCTCGGCTTCAACGCCCTGCGTCTTCGCTTTGCCGTTGAGGACGTACTGCGTCATGCCGGTGACCGGGTCGAGATTGGACGAGTAGTCGTTCTGGAATGCGACACGGTAGACGTCGACATCGAAGGTCGCCCGGCGCGACTTCCACACCGATCCAAACTGCACGGTGTCGGTGAGCGTCGGCTTCGGCAGCGTGCCGACGAGCGCACCCTTCACGTCGAAGATGCTGGTCGGCGGGATGTTCTGCCCCTTGCCGTACTGCGCGTACATCGACCAGTAGGGCTGCGCCAGGTAGTGCACGTCGAACGACGGCAGCCACGAGTCGTAGGTGACGTCGTGCCGGATCGACTGCGCACCGCCCAGGTTCCCGACCACCTTGCCGTTGTCGGCAAACTGCGTGAAGTCCTGCTTGTAGCGTGCGTATTTCACGCCGGGCGTGACCGACAGGTTGTCGCGCAGCCGGAATTGGAACTCCGCGTAGGGCTGGTAGGTCGTCGTGATGTAGCTTTCGTGGAAGTTCGGCAGCGCGGCGTTCACCCAGCTACGCGGGTCTGACGGCGTCTGGTAGCGGTCGCTCGACGCGTACTCGGACCAGAGTCCGGCCTTGAAGATGCCCAGGTTGGACGCATGCGTCACCGGGATGAAGTTGCCCATCTTCCAGTACGAGTTCAGCTTGTCGGTGGCGCTGGTCGCCGAGATCGTGGTCGTGCCGTTGTAGTTCTGCTTGTTGTAGTACCGCATCCCGTAGGTCTTGTTGTCGAGCGACCAGCCGTGGCCAAGGTTCGCGTGCACACCGACGTACTCGAAGTTCGTGGGGATATGGTAGAAGTTGAACTTGTAGTAGAGCGGCGACGTCGGGTCGTCCTTCATCAGGAAGTTGTCGCCGTACTGGGCGATCTGCGCCCGCGTGGCGCCCTTCTGGTTCGGCGTGTTGCTGTGCAGGTCCATCACCGAGGTGAACGCCGTCACCGCGACGTTGGCACTGACCGCGTACTGCAACTTCGCCTGGAACGCCTTGCGGTCCTGGAAGTTGAACGTCTGATACCCATCGGACGTCATCTGGTGGCCTTCGACCAGCAGCCGCAGCTTCCCGCTCGGCCCCATCCGTCCGGAGTCGAACTGCGCGTCGTACAGCTTCGTGTTGAACGACCCGAACGACACCGTTCCGCTCACCGTCTGCTGTGAGGGGAGCGAGGGCGAGAGCAGGCTCACCGAGCCGCCGAAGGTCGACGGCCCGATGGACGCGGCCGACCCGGGGCTGCGGTCGAACACCGTGGAGCCGATGGTCTGCGCCGGGAAGAACACCCACGAGTGGTGGGTCGGGTCGTTGGTGTCGTTGAACGGAATCCCATCGAACGACATGCTGTAGTAGCCGTCCTTGAACCCACGGAAGAACGTCTTGGTGTCACCCAGACCCGGGCCATTGGCACTGGTGCTGAACGTGCCTGGCGCCATCTGCAGCACCTGGCTGTAGTCGGAGAACGGCGACGTGTAGTTCCGGATGTACTCATTGCTGATGAGCGACTGGGCGGAACGCGCGGTGAGCGAGCCCTGCGACGGCGCAGCCACGGCAGCCTGCGGCAGCGCGGCGGACACGGTCACGGTCTCTGCGACGTTGGCGACCGTCAGTTGGATCGGGAGGTTCGTGCGCTGGCCCGCGGCCACCACCACGCCGTTGCGGCGCACGATGTCGAACCCCGGGATGGCGAGTTCAACGGCATAGGTGCCCGCCTGCAGATCAGACGAGGTGAACCGGCCGTCACCGTCGGTGGTCGTGGCCTTCACGACCTGAGTGGCCTCGTTGCGGACGAGCACGATCGCGTCCACCACGGCTCTGCCGTCAGGATCGAGGACCGAGCCGGACATGGCGGTGCCGCTTTGCGCGAAGACCGCGCGGGCAGAGGCCGGAATCAGGAGAAGAACAAGGGCCGCCATTGCCAGCCCACGGAACGCGCGAGGCACACAGTCGATGAACACGTAATCGATCTCCTTTAGCGCCCGCATCAGGCGCTCGAGGATGACGATATCCGCCGACAGTTTCAGCGATGCAACGCGCGGACGACGTTTGCGAAACATCAACGGCGCTTATGAAAACACAATGCGGACCCTGCGGGACGCCCACGGCTCACCCACTGCGCCAGGGCGCCGCGGGGAATGGCGATGAGGGCGACTACGACGCCTGTGGCAGCGGCATGGCGTCGCCGGACGTGCGTCGCAGGAACGCGCCGGCGCGCGTCTGCACCAGGAACCCGCGTTCGACCAGCGCCGCCAGTGCCCGCTCGCACACGTCGGCCGGGATGTTCCACAGTCGTCCGGCTTGGCGGGCGGTCACTATCAGGTCGGGCATTTCGATGTAGTCCACCGCAATGCGGACGATGGCCGCGTCGTGGTCGATGGTTGGTATCTGCGTGTTCATGATCGTGTCCCTTGTCCCTGGCCGCTGGCAGCTACGGTCACGCTGCCCACGAGCCGTTGCGATACAGCGTCAGCGCAATATCTACGTTCGCGCGCATGGTCGCCGCGATCGCGTCCCAGTTCTTCTCACAGCGCAGCAGCGTCTTCCACGAATAGAGGTGCTTGGCCTTGTGGAAGTCGCTGCTGGCGACATACGGATAGTGCTTCAGGCTGGTCACCGAGAACAGGTCGTCGCGGTTCGCCGCCTCCCAGACGTCCACCAGGCTCACCAGGTCCTTGCGGTTCTCCCAGAGGAAGCAGGTGCTGATCTCGATGCGACGCGTGGTGCGATGATGCGGGTGGCACGCAATGCTGAACGCGCCCTGCCGCCGGATTTCCTCGAGGATCTCGCGCGCCGATTGGTCGGCACTGATCCACTGCTTGATGTTCAGCGCGATGATGTGGGCGTTCTTCCGGCTGCGCAGCCGGTTCTGCGTGATCTCGGCGCCTGGCACCACGAGCATCCCGTAGAGCTTCCTGGCGCGCGCCGCCTCGGCCGCGATGTCGGCCAGGTAGTCGTCGAATCGCTCCTGCGTCACCGAGAAGTGGCGCCGCCCGAGCGACATCAGGCGTCCGGCGCGCCCGAGCAGGTCACGTTCCATCAGGATGTGGTCCGTGATCGCAATGACGTCAAAACGCCCGGTCTGACCGTAGAGATCGACGACCTCGCGCACCGACAGGCGCCCGTCGCTCCACGTGGTGTGGACATGGAAGTCGCAGAGCAGGAACGGCTCGTACCCCGGCATGGTCAGGCCCTCACGTCGATGTGCGTGCGATCCGCGGGCCGGTGTCGCAGGGTCTCCGACCAGAAGTTGCGAACGTAGAGCCAGAAGACCGTCGCCTTGCCCAACGCGCGGTAGCGCCGCGCCGATGTCCACAGCCAGCACTCACGCGCGACGTCCACCTGCCCGATCGGCGTCAGGCGCCGGCCAAGATTCGTGTCCTCGCCGTGGAACTCGATGGAGCGATCGAAGCCGCCGATGCGCGCGAGCGCGTCGCGGGAGACGGCGAAGTTGCCGCCATAGAGAATGGCGCCGATGCCAAGCCCGTGGTGCACGGCCCAGTGGGTCGGCGGTGCAACGAGCACGTCGTAGGCCCTGACCAACAGGCGGCCGACGCGGTCCCAGTCATAGAAGCGGTAGGGGCCGGTGACGGCGACCAGCGCCGGTCTGCGCACGAATCGGCGTTCGACTCGCTCGAGCCACGAGAGCGGCGGCCGGCAGTCGGCGTCAACGTAGGCCAGGATCTCACCGCGGGCTGCCATCCGGCCGGTCTCGCGAGCGTTCACCAGCCCCTTCAACGGCTCGACCACCACCCGTACACCGGGGATGGCGCGGGCGATGTCGCCAGTGCCGTCCGAGCTGGCATTGTCGACGACGATCACCTCGTCAGGCGGTCGCGTCTGGGCAAGGACCGCGTGGAGGCACGCCGCCACGTATCCGGCTTCGTTGTAGGCGCAGACAATCACGCTGATCGTCGGACGGATTCCTGACTGCATCTGAAGCCAGACTAGGCCCGCCCTGTAACGGTGGCCCCCATGCCGCGCTGACGTTTGTGCAAACTTGTCGGGCGGCGACCTCGGTCAGAACAGGTACTGGACGTCGACGTACAGCCGGTTGGCCCAGGGATCGCGCGAGCCCGGGTCGGCCGAAGGAACGCGGAGCGCGCCTGGCAGCGCCGTATCGAGGGTCCGCCCGCGATACCAGGTGACGTGCGTTCGCAGGTGCGCCTGCGCCACGAAGCTGAACGCGAACCGGTGCTGGAGCACGTTGCTCGGCGCGCGCCAGTCGCTCTCGCCGAGCGCCGACACGATGGCGTCCTGCTCCACGTGGAAGACGTGCCAGCCGAACCCCCAATCCCGCGGACGTTGCAGGCGCCCGCCATCGATGCGCAGCGACACGGCCGTGTCGCGGTCCGTCGCCGCCTTCACGTTGCGGTGCAGTTCGATCGTGGCGGTGACCGGCATCGAGACCCAGGGTGTGCTCACGGTGTTTTCGGCGATGACGTTCACGTAGCGGAAGGCTGACAGGTAACGCGAGCCACCGCCGGCAGTGCCCAGCAGCGCATTGGTGTTGCGAACACCGACGTTGGTGCCATCGAGCTGCGTGCGGAGGATCAGATCCGGCTGCGTCACGTTGAAGAAGGTGCCGACCGCGCGGGTTGTCAGTCGCGGCCCGAAGCGCACGGTGGCGGTCGACTGCCCGCCGAGCAGCAGCATGTCAGCCCCTGCCGCCTGTTCGTTGACGACGACCTGCAGCGCCTGGGCCGACAGTTGCCGGAGAACGCCCGCGCGCGACAGGTTGACACTCACCCGCTCGCTTGCACCTTCCGGGAAGAAGTCGACGTCGAAGGTCATCGACGACCGCACCCACGGATAGGGGAACTTGCCCGCGGACAGTTCCACCCATGGCGCACGCGTCGGGGCGTAGACCAGGTAGGCCCGGTCGAAGGTGGTCGCCTTGCGACCGAGGCTCCCGCCAAAGGTCTGGTAGACGGAGTTCGGGTCGTTGCGCTCGCCCGTGCTGACACCGAAGACCGCGCGCAGCCCAGGAGCGAGGCGTCCGTCTGCGCCGAAACGGACCCAGAATCGCCCAATGGTCCGATCGGGACACCCACCGCAGCTCCCCTGATGCAGCGTTGCCAGGCGGACGAGCGTCTCGCCATAGAAGTCGAAGCGCGGCCACTCCGCGGATGCGGCACTCGCCGGCTGGGCCGGCGGCGCGGATGCCAACCCGGCCCCCGGAGCGACACCAGCCACGCGGGCCGCGGCCTCGACCCGCGCGGCCAACGTCTCGATGGCATCGCGCCGATCACGAAGTTCCTCCTCGAGCGCCTAGACGCGTGCGCGTTCGGATGCGAGCAGCATGCGCAGGAGCAGCAGTTCGTCCGACACCCGCTCCTGCGCGAATGCCGGCGTGCCCGCGCAGGCAAGCAGCATGACGACCGTGCGCGAGAGGCGGCGCCAGCGACGTGCACTGGCAGAGGGATTTGGCGCCCTGGCGAGTGGCGCTGCCAGACCCCAGACCGGGACATACGAGGCAATCATCGTGACGATTACAGCATCGCGTCTGGACCGACTGCGATCGCGGCGCTGAAACGTCGCTCTGTTTCCGTGGCCGTCACGGGACTACTGCGAGTGCTTGTCGAGCGGGGCGAGGACGATGTACCAACTCTCGCAGTCCATCGTCGAGCCGCCACCAAGTGTGACGGTGAAGCTCAGGTTCAGCGACGGCACGTCCCAGTGCTGGCGGGCGCGGCTCCCCTCCATCATCACGCGGTAGGGCTGGAGCAGGTTGTCGCGGTACTCATGCTCGCGGTGCTCCTCCTGCACGCCCTTGAAGATGGCGAACTCGCGGCGCGGCCCGAGGTGCACTTCGAACTGCGGCACGCTGTTGACGTAGTGGTCGTAGATCTTCTCGGCGTAGCGGCCGTCGGCCTGCACGCACGACTGCCAGTTGCCTTCGAGGATGTTCTTCGGGTCGCTGTTGTAGGAGATCCACTCCTGGGCGGCGGCCGGCCGCGCCCACACGAGGGCCAGCGCCATCAGTGCGCCCGCCAGCGACAGCTTGCCCAGCCCACGACTCACGTCCATCCGCCAGCGACCCGTCACTCCGGCGCAGAATAGCACGCAGCGCGACGGCGCCGTAACGCAGAATTAACAGCTCCGACACGACGGCGAAACGTCGGCTCTGTAGTGTGGACGTCATACATGCAGAAGCACCGCGTGCTCATCGTCGAGGATGAACAGGACATTGCCGGGCTCATCAAGCACACACTCGAGCGCAGCGGGAATGCCGAAGCCGAAATCGTCGGCAGCGGCGACGCGGCCTTGAAGGCGGTCACCGCCCGCCCGCCAGACCTCATCATCCTCGACCTCAACCTGCCGGTGCTCGGAGGCCTCGAAGTGTGCCGCCTGCTGCGGCAGCGCTCCGATGCGCGCCACCTGCCGATCATCATGCTGACGGCGAAGAGTAGCGAGTCCGATCGGGTGACCGGGCTCGAGATGGGGGCCGACGACTACGTGACGAAACCGTTCAGCCTGCGCGAGTTGACGGCGCGTGTGAAGGCGGTGCTGCGGCGGGCGGCCGCACCAGAGGAACGACAGGCAGCCGCCTACACAGGCACGCACCTGGTCGCCGACTTCGATGCCGTGGCGGTCGCGGTGGACGGCGAGCCGATCAAGCTCACCAGGCGCGAGTTCGAGCTGCTGCGCTACCTCGTGCAGAACAAGAACCGCGTCGTGTCGCGCGACCGGTTGCTCGAACGGGTGTGGGGTTACGACCGCCTCGTCGAGACCCGGTCGGTCGACGTGCACGTCGGCCGGTTGCGCCAGAAGCTCGGCACCGCCGGCACCCAGATCGAAACCTCAATCGGTCTCGGCTATCGCTTCATCGACTAGCGGATTCGATCGTCCACCCGCGCGCGAGCAGTTCGGAGATCTCTCGCTTCACCCGCGCCAGGCTGCGCTCAACCCGGTGCCAGTCCTCGTAGGTTTCACTCCACCGGACCGCCCGATCTTCTTCCACCCGCACTTCCCAGCCGGCCTCACCAGCCAGCACAACGGTGTAGTGACGAACGTGGCCCCCAGACGCAAGATTCAGGTCGAACATGATGGCCTCTCTTGAACGAGTTCATCTTGCCCGTACGGTCCGTAACGCCGCTGTAAATTTTCCCCCGCCGGTGCGTAGCCCCGGCTCTGCCGTAAGATCGTCTCGGAGGAAGTGCATGCCTGAAGCGCAGAGTTACCAGAACCACGTCCGCAAGCTCCCGATGCCGTACATGGTGATGGCCCTGATCGTCGTCGCCAACATCCTGTGGTCGGCCTACCGCCTACTCGGCGGACTGAGCGTCGACCACGTCATGGCGTTCCTCGTGGCCATCGCGCTGTTCATCATGGCGCTCTCGGCCCGCACGCAGACGCTGACGGTGCAGAACCGCGTCGTGCGCCTCGAGATGCGTCACCGCTTCCACGCCCTGCTGCCAGCCGATGTGGCGGCGCGTGCCTGCGCCCTGCCGGTTCCGCAGATCGTCTCTCTCCGCTTCGCCAGCGACACGGAACTACCGGAACTGGTGAACGAGGTGCTCGCGGGCCAACTGACCGACGCGAAGGCGATCAAACAGCGCGTGAAGGAGTGGCAGGCCGACCACCTGCGCGCCTAGTCCCGGCTCCCACCTACGAGATGCGCCGCAGGATCGACGGCGGCAGGAACCAGCGCAACGTACTAGAGCGTTCGGGCGGCAGCGCGTCCACGTCGATGCGGCAGACCGCCCCCTTCTTGAACTCGAAGGCGCGGCGCGACCCGGCCAGCCGCGCGGCCAGCCGCCCGAGGTCGGGCTCGTGGCCGACGAGCGCGATCCTGGTGCGACGCACCTGCGTCTGCAGGTCGGCCAGCAGGTCGGAGTAGCGCCCGCCAGGCGCCAGCGCGGCGGTGAACACCAGCGGCGGCATCTCGTCGAACACGCCGGCCACCACCTCGGCCGTCTGCCGCGCGCGCACCAGCGGACTCGACACCACCACGTCCAGGCGGACATCGAGCCGCTTCAGCCCTTTCGCGGCTTTCTTCATGCGGCCGATGCCCTCCTCGGTCAGCGGCCGCTTCGCATCGTCAGGCCATGCAGGACCGCGTTCTGCCGCCACGCCGTGCCGAATGAGGTAGAGCTCGAACATACCGCTATCTTCGCGCTGCGGATCTGCTTTGTAAACCGGAGTAGTGTAGGGACACCATGCGGCTGGCAGCCATCGACATCGGGACGAACTCCATCCACATGATCGTCGTCCGGGTTCGCCCGGATCTGTCGTTCGAGATCATCGACCGCGAGAAGGAGATGGTGCGCCTCGGCGCTGGCGGCCTCGATGGCCGCGCACTCACGCCGAAGGCGATGCAGGCGGCGCTGCAGGTGCTGTCGAAGTTCCGCCGGCTCGCGGAGTCGCACCAGGTGGAGCGCACCCTGGCCGTCGCCACCAGCGCCGTGCGCGAAGCCGAGAACGGCGGCGAGTTCCTCAAAGCCATCATCACGCAGACCGGAATCCGCGCCCGCATCATCTCCGGCCCGGAGGAAGCGCGACTCATCCACCTGGCGGCGGCCTACGGACTCGGCCTGTCGGACGATGTGACGGTGGTGGTCGACATTGGCGGCGGCAGCGTCGAGATCACGCAGGGCACCGGGTCGACGCTGGCCACCGGCAAGAGCTTCAAGCTGGGCGTCATTCGCCTGACCGAACGGTTCGTCCAGTCCGACCCGATCAGCGAGCGTGACGAACGTCGGATGGTCCGCTATATCGAGTCGGCGCTGAAGGACTACCTGAAGGAGATCACCGAGGCCGGATTCGACCGCGTCGTTGGGACGTCGGGCTCCATCCTCAGCGTCGGCATCATCGCGGCTACTGAAGAGGATGGCGCGATTCCAGCCAGCGTGCGCAACCGCCGCGTCTCCGCCAAGCAGATGCGCCGCGCCCGCAAGGCCATCTGCAGTGCGCCGCTCCAGAAGCGACTCACCATCCCTGGCCTCGAGCCGCGCCGTGGCGACATCGCGGTCGCCGGCTCGATTCTCATCGACGTGATCCTGCAGCGGTTGAAGGCCACCGAGATCACGCTCTGCGACATGTCGCTGCGCGAGGGGATCGTGCTCGACTATGTCGCGCGGCATCGCGAGGAGATCGTCCACGCCGAGCAGTATCCCGACCTGCGGCGCCGCAGTGTCATCGAGCTCGCGGAACGCTGCAACTACTCGCCCGAGCACTCGCAGCACATCGCGACGCTCAGCCTGCGGCTGTTCGACACGACGCGCAGCATCCACGGCATGACCGACCGCGAGCGTGAGTGGCTCGAGTATGCCGCGCTGCTGCACGACGTCGGCGTGCACATCAGCTACGAGAAGCACCACAAGCACTCGTACTACCTGATTCGCAACGGCGACCTGCGCGGCTTCGAGCCGCTCGATGTGGAGACCATCGCGCTCATCGCCCGCTATCACCGCCGCGCCGTGCCGAGTCTCGGGCACGCGGAGTTCGGCGAACTGCCGAAGAAGCGCCGTCGTGCCGTCCGCGCGCTGGCGGCGATGCTCCGTCTGGCTGAAGCACTCGAGCGCAGCCACTCGCAGGTCATCACCGGCGTGACGCTGCAGGAGCGCGACGACGACGTGCTGATCGAGTTGCAGACGTCCGGTGACGCGGAACTCGAGCTCTGGGCAGCGTCGCGACACGCGGCGCCGTTCGAACGGGTGCTGGGCAAGCCGCTTCGCCTCGAAACACCGCGACCTGGCAACGGATCCCACTATGACGAGGGGCTGGCCCCCGCCGGCACGAAGACCCCGGTGCGTGGTGCCGTCGACCGCCACCGTACGGCTGAGCCGCGGCACGCAGGCACGTCGCGTGCGCTGGCGCTGGACCGGGTCCGCCGCTAGCCCCACGGCGACAGTCGTCGCCCACACGTCACGCCATCGTCGCGAAGCTGTCACAGGCGATCGATATCCTGCCCTCCTGCACTCACTAAAGGAGGCGTACACATGTCCCGCCAACGTTTTGCCGCCGATCGTGTCCTTGCCGCGTACCCGCGGACACTCGCTACCCTCTCCCGCCGCCAATTGCTGAAGATCGTCGGCATGGCCGGCGCGGCGGCCATTGCCGATCCACTCGTGTCGAGCGGTCTGCTGGCGCAGCCGGTCTTTGGCGACTACCCTTTCACGCTGGGCGTCGCCTCTGGCGATCCCCTGCCGACCGGCATCGTGCTGTGGACACGGCTCGCGCCTCGGCCGCTCGACGGCGGCGGCATGCCGATGCGCGATGTCGAGGTGCGATGGGAGATTGCGCGGGACGACCGGTTCACGACGATCGTGCAGCGCGGCACCACCCTGGCGCGCCCGGAACTCGGGCACAGCGTGCACGTCGAAGTAGACGGACTCGAGCCGGCGCGCGGCTACTTCTACCGCTTCATGGCCGGTTCGGAAGTGAGCCAGACCGGCCGCACGAAGACCGCGCCGGCGCCGGGCGCCGCCATCGACCGGCTGCGCTTCGCGGTCTGTGGCTGCAGTCACTACGAAGTAGGTCACTTCACGGCACTGGGACATCTTGCCGACGAAGACTTCGACTTCATCTTCCACACCGGCGACTACATCTACGAGTACCGCGCCGACGGTGGCCGCGACGAAACGCGTGTGCGTCAGCACCATGGTGACGAGATCTATACCGTCGTCGACTATCGCAACCGGTATGCGCAGTACAAGATGGACCGCCACCTGGCGGAGGCCCACCGCTCGGCGCCGTTCATCGTGACCTGGGACGACCACGAGGTGGACAACAACTACGCGGGCACCCACGACGAGCACGGCACGCCGGCCGAGCTCTTCCTGCTGCGGCGCGCGGCCGCCTATCAGGCCTACTACGAGTCGATGCCTTTGCGCGCATCGTCGATTCCATCCGGCCCGAACATGCAGTTGTACCGGCGCATGCAGTTCGGCAGCCTGATCGACCTGAGCGTCCTCGACACGCGACAGTTCCGGTCACCGCAGGCCTGCGGCGACGGCAGCCATACCGGGTGCGCCGAAGCCGACCAGCCGTCGCGCACCATCCTCGGCGACGCGCAGGAGCGATGGCTGTTCCAGAACCTCGCCGACACACGCGCGACGTGGACACTGCTCGGCCAGCAGGTGCCCACCTTCGCACGCGACGCGGCAGGGCTCGCACCGGAGGCGCGGTTCTCCATGGACAAGTGGGACGGCTACACAGCGTCGAGGCAGCGGCTCTACTCGCGCCTGACCGAGACCGCCGCCCCGAATCCGATCGTCCTGTCCGGCGACGTGCACATGCACTACGGGTCCGACCTGAAAGCCGACTTCCGCAACCCGGCGTCGCGGACGGTCGGCGTCGAGTTCACGAACTCCTCCATTACGTCCAACGGCGATGGCTCCGACACCCAACTCGGCTGGGACCGGCTGAAGGTGGACAACCCGCACATCACGTATCACGGGGCTCGCCGTGGGTACGTGGCCTGCACCGCCACGCCGAAGAGCATGCGCGCCGAGTTTCGCTCCGTCGACCGCGTGACGGTGCCGGACGCACCGATTCGGACAACCGGTTCGCTGGTCGTCGAAGCCGGACGGCCGGGCTCCCACCTCGTCTGAGCCACTGGTGCGCAACGCCCTCGTGTGCATTGCCCTGCTCCTCGGCACCGTCCTCATCGGCCATGCGGCCGGTGAGGGACGAAAGCGAGAACGTACGCTCCGGCTCGAACCGGCGGCGCCAGTCCGCATCGACGTGGCAGTCGGCGACGTGCAGGTACTCGGTTCGGACCGCGCGGACGTGCGCGTCCGCATCGACCACCGCGCGGCCGGCGGCGCCTCGCTGTCGCGCGTCGAGGAGCGCATCGACGTCGCGCCAGCGGGGCTTCAGGTGTCGGTGCTCCAGGCCGACGGTGCACACGACGCACGGCTCACGAGCACCGTGGTCATCGACGTCCCGCGGACCCAGCCGGTCGCGATGATCGCGCTGTTCGAGGGAACGCTTCAACTGCGCGGCCTGTCCGGCGGCGTCTCGGCACGGGTCACGCGCGGCACCATCGAAGCGTCGGACGTCAGCGGTGCCCTGCGCTTCGACACCACCATGGGCGCGTTGCGGGTCTCGCTCGCAGCGGGGGCTCTCACGGGAGCAGTCCGGCTCCGTACCTTCAATGGCGACATCGAGCTGACCTTGCCAGATATGCCGCGCAGTGCACGGGTGCTAGCCCTCACCATGAACGGCTCGATCGACAGCGCCTTGCCTCTCACCGTCCGCACTACGACCGGTCCCCGCTTCAGCGAGGCGACGTTCGGCGAGGCCTCCCCCGTGATCAACATCGACGCGGTCAACGGCGACATCCGTCTCGCAACGGCCAGACGATGAGCGGGCGGGGTCTGCTCCGCATGGCCGCGGTGCTCGTCGCCGGACACCTCACCGTCCTGTCGCTGTCCGGCCAGGCGACGACCTCGCCCTCCACCGACTCGGACTATGCCGGGTCGGAGTCGTGCCGTTCCTGTCACCGCGCGGCCTGGGACAACTGGCAACGTTCGGTGCACGTCCGCATGACGCAGTCGGCATCGACCGCGCCGCTCCTGGGCAACTTCACCGATGAGACCGTCGTACGCGACGGACCGGACAGCTACGCGCCCTCCGTGAAAGCTGGGCATCCGTCGGTGCGCGTCACCTCGGCAGGTTCGACAGCCGACTTCCGTCCCGAACTGACGCTGGGCGAAAAGCGACTGGAGGGCTACATCTCGACACTGCCCGATGGCCGGATGTACGTGCTCCCGCTGTTCTGGCAGCGTGAGTGGCAGCGTTGGGTCGGCTGGCGCGACCTCACGCCGGCACCGCGGACGGGTGGAGACCAGCGGCAGATCTGGAACATCAACTGCTTCAATTGCCACGCCACCAACATCCGGCGGCAGTTTGATCCGCGCAGCCGGCAGTACTCGACGACGTGGAGCGAACTCGGAGTCGGCTGTGAGGCGTGCCATGGACCCGGCCGCGAGCACGTGACCCGACTGACAGCGTGGGGACGTGACGCCGCGAGCTACCCTGACATCGATCCCGATCGCGCCGGCCCGGCCTTCAGCCGGCAGCTCGCTATCTTCGTCCCTCGCACCTCGTCGCAGACCGCGGTGTTCGACAGTTGCGCCTACTGCCACGGGAACAAGACGAACCACTTCGTGGGCTTCGTACCCGGCAGCCGGCTCGACGACTTCGCCCAGCTCTCGCTGATGAGTGACGCCGTGCCGGCGACCGACCCGCAGGGCGACTTCTGGCCGGACGGACGGCCGAGCCGCTTCAACCGGCCGCAGGCGCTCTCGTCGAGCGGCTGCTTCCAGACCGGCGGGGCTACCTGTGCCAGTTGTCATGCCGCCCACGGGTCGACGAACGAACACTCGCTGAAGGTCCCGCTCGCCCGCGCAGACGAACTGTGCACGCAGTGTCACGCGTCAATCGACGACACACATTCCCATCACGCGCCAGCCTCAGCCGGCAGCCGCTGCGTCGACTGTCACATGGCGGACGTCAACTGGCGCCTGCTGATGCGACGGCGCGATCACTCGTTCGCGCCGCCCGTGCCTGAGGTCACAGGACGATTTGGCGTGCCCAATGCGTGCACGACGTGTCACGACGACCGCTCGCCCGAATGGGCCGCCGGCGTGATGGACCGCTGGTACGGGCGTCGCGATCGGGTTCGGCGCACGAGGGCGCTGGAGGTCACCGAGGTCCTGTACCGCGCCACCGCCAACGACGGCACGGTCCTCCCGCAGATTGCCGCCCTCTCGGCCACACCGGCGCAGCCGCCGCTCATCCGCGCGTCCGCCGCAGGATTCGCCGGACGGCTCATCGCCCGCACGGCTGCCCACGGCGCGGCCACTCCGGCGACAATCGTGAACCCGCTCGTGGCGGCGGCGTCCGCGCCAGAATCGATGGTGCGCGCCGCGGCAGTCACCACGCTCGGTCAGGTCGAAGGCGCCGTCAGCGAGCGTGCCCTGACGGCCCGTTTGTCGGATCCGTCGCGAGTAGTGCGCACCAGGGCCGCCGAGTCGCTGTTGCAGCTCGGTGTCACGTCGCTGCCGGCTCCAGCCGGAGCGCTCCTCGCGCGTGCACAGGCCGAGTACGCTGAGAGCCTGCGCAGCCTCGGCGATAGCGCGGCGCAGCACGCCTCGCTCGGCTGGCTGCAGATGGCTCGGGGGGAGGATGTGGAGGCGGAGCGGGAACTGCGGGTGGCAATGGCGCTCGACCCGGCCGACCCCAGGCCGCTCGTCTATCTCGGAGTTCTGGAGGCGCGCGCGAGCCGCTTCGACGATGCCATCAACCGATGGACCGACGCGAAGCGGCTCGACCCGCACTACCCCAATCTCGACGCGATGATTCGCGAGGCGCGCGCGCGCCGGGCTCAGCGCTGAGCGTCGGTGGTTCGGGTGACGCGGGTGTAGTCGAGATAGTCGCGCCCGGCCACGGTCGAGATCCGCGCCGTCACTTCATATCCATTCGCCACCCCCGACCGCACGTCGCGCGTCGTCACCGCCACCGACGCGGGTGACGGCCCGCTCCGGAACGCTTCGTCGAGCACACGGCCGGTCATCGTCGCTGGCACGCCGACGCCGAGCAGTCGCAGGATGGTCGGCGCCAGGTCGACGTTCGATGCCGGCACCGCGGTGGTGGTCCGCTCGCGGAAGTCGGGACCGGCCGCCAGCAGGGTGTTGTGCACATCCCAGCGGCTCGACGTGCCGTGACCGGCGACACCGCCCTGCGCGGTCTTCCCGGGGAAACCGGCGTCGTTCTTGTCGTCGCTCCAGTTGGCCGACACCAGGATCTCCCCCGCTCGTGCGTGCGCCCCGCGCGCCAGCGTCAACGCGAGCGTACCCGGCACTATGCCGTCATTGGAGCCCAGCGCGCGTGGCCGCGTGAAGATGGCGCCCACTTCCGGCCGCCGTTGCAGCGCCGCCACGATGGCGCCGATCCGTGCGGCGTCCTTGCGGCCGCGCAGGTTGATGGCCCCTTCCGTCACCACGATGTCAGGTGTGCCGTCGGGCATGGTCTCGGCAAACGGCGCCACCAACTGCGCCAGCTTCAGTTCGCCGGTGTGCGTCGAGAACCCGTGGTCCGACGTGACGATGATGTTGGTGCGATCGAGTCGGCCCTGCGCGCGCAGCGCGTCCTCGATGCGTCCGATCTGCTCGTCCACCAATTGCAGCGCGCGGCGCGTCGTAGCCGAGCCAACGCCGGTCTGGTGCGCGGTGGCATCCGGGTCGCCGAACCAGATCGCCGCGACGTCCGACTTGAACTCTCCCAGGCCGAACTGCAGATAGCCATCAACCGCCCACGTGTTACGTGCCCCATTGGGCACGGCCTCCGCGGGCCCCGGGCCGATGCGCTCGGTCACCCGTGCGGCAATCGACTCGGGCCTGATGTAGTCGGCGTTGACGACCGTGCCGCCGTGCAGCGGAGGATTCAGCAGCATGGCCGAGCCGCTCGAGCCGGCGCTGAACACGTCGAAACGTTTTCCGGCAGTCTCGAGCGCCTCGCCCAGGGTCGGCGCGGTCAACAGCACGCCCTCGGCCTTCTCCATGGCGGCCAGGTCCTTCCAGTCGGCGGTGTTGATGCCGCGGTTCGGAAAGGCACGTTCCGAGTAGACGGTGTTGCCGAGCAACCCGTGCGTTTCGGGGTAGGCGCCGGTGGAGATGGACGAGGCGTTCACGCGCGTGACGGTCGGGAAGACCGAGTGGTTCTCCTCGAAGATGACGCCGCGGCGGCCGAGAGCCAGCAACCGCGGCATGACGTCCGCGGTGACGTAGTCAGGCCGGAGTCCGTCGACCACCAGCAGCAACTGGGCGTTGGGCCCCTGCGCGCCGCCGCGCAGGGACCCGACACCGAGGAGCGCCACCGTGCACAGACTGGCCGTAATGACCGACCACAAACGACTCGTTCGCATGATGCAGTGTGCCGTATGACGCATGGGCTTACCAGTCGAACTTCAGCGCGACGCGGACGATGCGCGGCGGCACCACGCTGGTCGGCCGCAGGAAGCTGGAGCCAGAGCTCCAGGTCGTGAAGTCGACCGGGTTGGCGTTCAGCAGGTTGAAGACATCGACCTGCGCGCTCAGGCGGTTGCTGCGACCGGGAATCTTGAACAGCCGCTCGATCCGCGCGTCCGCAATCACCACGTGAGCCTGCTGCCGCGAACCAATGGGTTCGGCCAGCACACGCTGGCTGCCGTAGTTCAGCGCGGTCACGAAGGTCCGGCCGAACGGCTGCCCGGCCTGCGCCCGCAGCATCGGCGACAGGCGGAACTGCCACGGCAGCGGCACAACGGCGTGCACCTTGGCGTTCCACAGCGCGTAGGAATAGCGCCCGTCGTCGCTGGCGTTGACCAGATCGTTCGGATTCACAGCGGCGTCGGCCGAACGCACGGGGTTGGCGGCGGCGCCTGGCGACGCCAGGTTCTCGCGGTTCCAGGTGATCGCGTAGGTCGCCATGAGCGACCAGCCCTGGGCCATGCGCCGGTTCGCCGTGATCTCCCACGTGTAGTAGTCGTTCTTCGAGTCGACGTTCTGCACGAGATTGTTCACCTTGCCGAGGTACGCCGGATCGAGATTGAACAGCGTCAGCGCCGATCCGTCGTCGGCCGTGTTTGCGCGGCCGTCCGGGCCGGGGTCAGTCACCGACACCGGCACGTTGAACGCCGCGAACGGCTGGGCGATGTTCAGCGTCTGGCGGAGCTGCCGCTGTCCGCGCCAGACGAGGCCGGTGCGCAGTTGCGTGTTCGGGAACAGTTCGTGATCGAGCCACGTCGCCAGTTCGTCGGTGTAGCTGTTCTTCAGGTTCGGGTCGAGCGCCAGGCCGGAACCGCCGACTCGTGCAATCAGTCGCCCCTGCTCCCCAGGCTGCCAGGTGCGGTCGGCGTTGCTGTCGGTCCAGGCATACCGCTCGTAGGCCGTGGCGATGTTCGGGTTCACGCTCCCGGCGACGTTGACGTCCGGATTCCACCAGTAGCGGCCCGCGTTCGCCTTGAGGACCGTCTTGCCGACCGTGTCCACCTTGTAGGTGATGCCGAAGCGAGGCGCCGGCAAGTTCCAGGTCATGACGTCGTCGACCGCGGCGAAGTCGGCCGCCGTCGCGAACTGGCTCGCGGGACGCGACTGCGCCGGCAGGTACGAACGGTAGTGGTCGATGCGGACGCCGAGGTTGAGGTTCAGCCGGTCCGTGGGATTCCAACCATCAGTGACATAGAGGCCGCCCGCGAGGAGGCGATTGATGGAGAACGACGGCTGGTAGAGGCGCACCTCGGTCGGGGCGCCGTTGTTGAAGGCCTGGAGCACGTTGCCCTGGTAGCCGATCTGGTCGCGCTCCTGCGTATCGCGGTAGAGCTCGAACCCCGCCTTCAGGTTGTGCGAGCCGAGCCAGCCGGTCCTGAACAGGCTCACCGAGCCGAGCACCTGGTTGCGCGCGACATCCTCGCGCCACTGGGTGTTGCCGCCGCTGACGCGAAGGTTGCCAGCGTCCTCGCGCCGCGTTTCGTCGGTGTAGTTGGAGGTCTTCCAGGTGTAGCCGACACGGCCGGCGCGAATCTCGGCGAACGCCGAGTCGCTGAGGGCGCGGTTGTACTCGCCCTTCCAGACCCAGCCAATGTAGTCCTGGTTCGCCGTCGAATTGGCGCTATCGAAGAAGGCGAAGGTGCGCGAGCCGCCCGGGCCGCCGATCGTGCCGGTGTCCTGGCGGAACGGCTGCAGCTTCTTGCCGGCCTGCCCGTAAGCCATCAGCTTGTCCCGGCTCGACAGCTGGTAGGTGAGTTTGCCGGTGTAGTTCGTCAACTGGGTCTCGAACGGCTGCACCGGGAAGTTGGCGTAGCGGGCCTGCGACTTCTCGTCTCGGAACGATGTATACCACCACACCTTGTCGCGCTTCAGCGGGCCGCCGATGTCGGCGTTGCGATCGTAGAAGCGGAAGAGGCGGTTGTCCTCGCGGCTGTTGATGCCAGCCGCGAGCTGGGCCGCGTCGATGTTGGTCGACTGGATCTTCTGGTTCTCGTAGTTCGCCAGTGCGGTGCCGTGGAACTCGTTGCCGCCCGACTTGCTGATGAACTGGAACTGCACGCCAGGCATGGCCATGTCGGCGGAGTTGCCAGCCGCGTTCACCGAGACTTCCTGGAACGAACCGTAGTCGTAGTAGAAGGTGACCGACCCGCCGGCCGAGCCGATCTGCGACATCAGCATGCCTTCGATCATCGGCTGGTTCTGGGCACGGGTGCCGTAGGTGACGAACTGCGACTGGCTGCCCGCCGAGGCGCCGCCGACATCGACCACGGCCTGTCGGACCCCCGGGGACGCGGCCATGATCGACCAGATATCGCGTGAACTCGGCAGCGACGCCAGCCGCTCGGCGGTGTAGTTGGTCTGGATGCGGGTCGCCATCGCATCCACAACGGGCGAGGCGCCCTGCACCGTGAGCGACTCCTCGATCGAGGCGACGCCCATGGTGACGTTCACCGTCGCGGTGAAGCCAACGGCCACCTCGATCCCCTCGCGGGCCGTGCTGCCGAAACCGGCAAGTTCGTAAGCGACGCGGTAGGTGCCAGGCGCCAGCCCAGGCACGCGGTAGACGCCTTGCTCGTCGGTCAGCCCGGCGCGCGCGCCCATCTGCGCCGCGCCGGTCACCGACACGGTGACACCCGGCACCACCGCACCGCTGTCATCGACGACACGGCCGTTGATCGCTCCGGTCGTCACACCAATCGTCTGCGCACTCGCCGGAGCCAGAACGGCCAGCAGCGACAGCCAGACACACCACATCATGAAGGTCAGACGCATCAGTTTCACTCCTGCTGAGACGTTAGAGGCACCTGGTGAAGGAAGGACGACAGCCGCGGCACAGCGCCGTAAACAGTGGCCGGCCTGGCGCGAAGTTGCAGGACCGTTGCGCAGATGCGACGCGGTCGCAACGAAGACGGGCCATGTGAGGGCTGCGCGAATCGCCGTCCCGGCCACCCTCGCTCGACACGACGTGGGCATCGGTGCTGGGCCCACCCGCTGCAGTTGCTGCAGCACTGGAACTGGACGTCGGCGTGTGTGAGCGCCACCGTCATCCTGCCGCTGGTGTCGCACGGACTCGAGATCGTCGTGCACCTCGCGCGCGGCACACCGGAACTGCTGGTGAGTATCCTGGCGTCCGCGTCGCTCACGGTCCTCTCGACGTCGTTCAACGTGTTCGCGATGCGGCGCGGAGCACTGACCACGGGGGAAGGCCGTCACGCCATCGTTACAGCGTCGACACGGCGGCGCTACAACCGCCAGATAACGTCAGGTCAGCATCAAACACGATGCAAATGAGGTGACATGACGCGATCGACTGTTCGACCACTCTTCCTCGGAGTCTTCCTGGCGTGCGCCACGGCAGGCACCATCGCCACTCCGCTCTTCGCGCAGGCCGAGACCGGCGCCGCCGCCGTCGCCGGCACGGTGCTCGACCCGAACGGCGGGACGATCGCCGGTGCGCCGGTGCGACTTCGCAGCGTCGATACGGGCTTCCAGCGTGCCGCCGTCAGCGACGGCTCGGGTCGATTCCAGCTGTCCGGACTCCCGGTCGGCCAGTACGAGATCGCGGTGGACGCGTCGGGCTTCGCCACCCATCAGCAGCGGGTGCTGCTCCGGGTCGGCGAGACCGCCGGCCTGACGTTGACGTTGTCGGTGGCCGGAGTGGCCGAGTCGGTCGCCGTATCGGCAGCCGCGCCGGTGCTCGACCTCTCTGGCCAGGCCTCGGGCACGAACATCCCGCTGGCGGCGATCGACGACCTGCCGATTCGAGGACGGAGCTTCCCCGAGTTCGCGCAGTTGACGCCGGCCATCATCCAGGAGTCCGACCGCTCGGGGATGATCATCTCCGGTCAGCGGTCGATCAACTCGAACGTCTCGATCGACGGCACCGACTTCAACGACCCGCTGCAGGGCAACCAGCGCGGCGGGAACGAGGCCGTGTTCTTCTTCCCGCAGTCGGCGGTCAATGAATTCCAGGTGGTGCGCTCCGGCCTCGGCGCCGAAGTGGGCCGGACGTCGGCCGGCTTTGTGAACGTGGTGACGAAGTCCGGCACCAACACGACGCGCGGCGACCTCTTCTACTTCAACCGCAACCGGACACTGACGTCGGCAGACGCGTTCGACCAGAAGCTGAACAACCAGCAGAACCAGTTCGGCGGATCACTCGGCGGCGCCCTGGTCCCGAGCAAGGCGTTCTACTTCGCGGCCATCGAGCAGAACTACCTGCGTGTGCCCTTCGTCGTGAAGTTCCAGCCGCAGGCCGCGGGTGTCGTGGTGCCCGACTCGCTGAAGGCGCTCGAGGGCGAGAAGCGCGGCACCAACAACCCGACGGCGTTCTTCGGCCGTTCGGACGTGAACGTTGCGCCAGGTCAGACCCTGAACGTGCAGGTCACCGCCAGCCGGCTGAGCGGGACCAACTTCAACTTCGACTCGCCGCAGCAGGATGTTGCCGAGAGCGCGAACTATACGCGCAGGAACCGGAGCCACAGCGTGAAGGCGAGCTGGCAGTCGGTCCTCGGCGCCACGGCGGTGAACGAACTCCGCGGTCAGTGGGCCACGGACAACCGCGACGAGGCGCCGAACGCCGATGTGCCGCAGATTGCCATCACCGGATTCGGCACGCTCGGCGGCGACACCGGCCGGCCGCGCGTCTTCAACAACACCCGCTACCAGCTGTCGGACAACCTCACGATGGCGCGCGGTGCGCACCAACTCCGCGCCGGTATCGACCTGAACATCACGCCCTCGGAGCAGCAGCGTGAGTCGAACACCCTCGGCCGCTTCGACTACACGTCGCTCGCCAACTACCTGGCGGGACGCATCAGCCGCTACCGCCAGACGGTGGCCGGCTTCGATCCGGCCGACCTCGTCTACTCGGCGACGCAGAAGGAAGCGGGCCTCTACGTGCAGGACCGGATCGCGCTCGGCGACGTCACCCTGAATCTCGGGCTCCGCTGGGATGGCCAGTGGAACCCGCAGCCGACGCGGCCCAATCCAGCGTTGTCCTACACGCAGCGCATCCCCAACGACCTGGCGATGTGGCAGCCGCGCGCCGGTCTGGCCTGGAACGTCAACGGTGGCAATCGCTCGGTCGTCCGGTTGTCGGGCGGCCTGTACGACGCCCGCACGCCGGCCAACCTGTTCCAGCGCGTCTTCACCGACAACGGCTTCACGGCCGTCTCGGTCGACAGCCGCACCGATGCCAGCATCCTCACGCTGGTGCAGAGCGGGCAGGCGCTGACGCTGCTGCCCGGCGCGATCACCATTCCGGCGCAGCGCGTGTTCGGGTTCGATCCGGCGTTCACGAACCCGCGCACGTTCCAGGGGTCGGCGGCGCTCGAACAGCAACTCGGCGCCTCGACTACGGTCTCGGCCAGCTACATCCTGGCCAAGACGACCAACCTGCAGCGCCGGCTCGACCGGAACCTCTTCCCACCGACTTATGACGCGGCCGGCACGCCGATCTATTCCCGGGTACGGCCCGACACCCGGTTCGCACAGATCGAAGTGAACGAGTCGACAGCTCGCTCCGACTACCATGCGCTCGTCCTGACGCTCTCCGAGCGCGCCGGCCGGCTCTTCACGCAGGTCAACTACACGCTGGCGTCGAACAAGGACGACGACTCGAACGAGCGCAACTTCAGCCGCGAGACGACGCTCAACGTCTTCGACCCTGGCTCCGAGTACACCTGGTCGAAGCAGGATGTGCGGCACAACGTCAACGTCTCCACCGTGCTCGACGTGAAGGGCGGCTGGACGATCGGCGCGGTCATGATCGCGCGTTCGGGTATGCCCTACACCGCGGTGATTGGCAGCGACCAGCAGGGTGACGCCAACGACGACAACGACCGCGCGATCATCAACGGGCGCGTCTCGGACCGCAATGCCTTCAGGCAGCCGTCGTTCTTCAACCTCGACCTCCGCCTGATGAAGACGCTTCGCGTCGGTCGTGCCAGGGTCGATGTGATGGCCGAACTCTTCAACGCCACCCGCGCGGCCAACCGGACCTTCGGCAACGACGCCATCAGCGTTTACGGGACTGCGGCCGCGCCGGTGGCCACCGCCGGCACCCCGCTGTTCGCCCCGTCGACCGCCCGCTTCGGGGGTCCGCGCCAGCTCCAGCTCGGCGCCCGCATCGGCTTCTAGGCACCCGTGCCCGCCGCGTCCTCACGGCCGTGCCGTGGCGACGCGGCGGCGACGGGACTGTCATGACACCACAACGTCCACTCAAGACGCTGCACCTCACCAACGCCTGGCATCCGACGTCTGGCGACGTGCGTTCGGTCTACCGCACGCTGGTTCAGGCGACCGGTCTACGCGCCGCTCTTCGACTACCACGTGGCGAACTCGCACGACACCGCGGACGAACTGCGGGCGGTGCTGCCTGAGAACCGTCAGCACGTGGTGCACGTCTGCCCGCCCGGGTTGTCTGCCGAGGCGTTCAGGCGGCTGCCTGGCGGTGAGACGCGTCAGTCGCTGATCGAACTGACGGATGGGGACACACGCACGCGCCTGCTGGTGTACGTGGGCCGGTTGTCGCGCGAGAAGAATCTCGGTCTCCTGCTGGACATGACGGACACGCTCATGACGAACGAGGCAGCCTTCGCCGCCGCGGTGCGTCAGGTGATTGAACAGCCGGTGCGGGCCGCCATGCGGGCCGGCGTGGCGCTTGATCGTGCGGCCACCTTTCACGAAGAGCTGGTGGTGCCGCGATTCTTCTCACTGCTCGACTCGCTGCATGCACAGCGACTGCAGGATCAGGCGGCGACGACGCCCGACTTCATCGCCCACACGCTGGCTGGCGAGACGGCCACCTCGCGGTAGGACTGATAGAGCGGGGCGAGCGCCGTCTGCCACTGGCGGCCGCGCGCGTAGTCGCGCGCCTGCACACCCATCTGCTGCCGGCGCGCCGTACGCCCGCACAACTCCAGCACCTGACGGCACAGCTCGCGGGTGGAGGCGCAGACGACGCCGGTGCGGCCGTCGAGCATGTTCTCGAGCGGCCCCCCCTCATCGGTCACCAGCACCGGCAGCCCGCTCGCCTGCGCTTCGAGCACGACGTTGCCCGCAGTGTCGGTGCGGCTCGGGAACACGAACAGGTCCGCCGACGCCATGGCCACGGCCACCTCGTCTGGCGTTCTGTTGCCCGTGAAGACCGCGTCCGGCGCCAGTCGTTCCAGTTCACCGCGCATCGGGCCGTCGCCGACGAAGACGAACCGGTGCGCGATGCTCCGGGCCTCGAGGGACCGCCGAACCGCCCCCATTTCGCGCAGCCCCTTCTCGACCGACAGGCGCCCGACGTAGAGCACGGCCGGTCGCCTCTCCGACACACCCCATTCGGCGCGTAGCCGCTCGGAGCGCCGCGCCGGATCGAACCTGACCGTCGACACCCCCCTCTCCCAGAGGCGCAGCTTCGCCGGGTCGATCTTTGCGTCGATCAGCAACTGCCGCGTCGATTCCGACGGCGTCAGGATCTGGCGACACTTCCCGTAGGGCCACCGCATGTACTCCTGCATCAACTGTCCGAGCCGGCGCGAGCCGCTCAGCCGCGTCGTGTACTCCGCCAGGTGGGTATGGAAACTGCCGACCATCGGCAGTTGCAGTTTCGACGCCACGTACATGGCTGCCAACCCCACGGGGCCCGGCGTGGTCAGATGAATGACGTCGAGGCGATCGGCCGCCGCGTGCCGCAGCAGCGCCCGGACCGGCGGGACGTACATCTTCATCTCGCTGTAGAAGGGGATGCCGATGCCATGCGCACGAATGGCCAGGTAGGTCGGCTCGTCGGCACCCCTCGCGTCGCAGGTGTAGACGCGCAGGTGCAGGTCGGCCGGTGCATGCTCGACGGCGGCGCGGAGCGACGTGGTGACGCCGTTGACCTTCTCGAAGTCGTTGTCCGTGAAGATGCCGACCCTGAGCACTACGCCACCTCTGGTAGTGGCGTGGTAAGGGCGATCGCCGGCCGCTCGACGAGGTCGATGAGGAGCGACTGGTTGAAGCGCGCCTCCTCGACGAAGTGCACCATCGCCCCGAGCAGCGGCAGCGTCAGCAGTGGCAGGCCGATCACGCTGCAGGCGAGAAAGAGGTGCCGCTGCCACTCGAGCGGACTGCGCACGGCATCGAGGGTGCGCTCCTCATAGAAGCGCCCGGCGAAGCGCAGCATGTCGGACGCCATCGTGAAGTAGCTGCCTTGCCGGCCACCGGCAACCGCGCGCCCGGCGCGGAGTCCGGCCATGAACTCGGTGCGATCCGAGGCACCCGGCACTTCTGTCCACGTGCGGCCAATGCCGCGGCCGGTATGGGCGTCACTGCCGCCGATCGTGCGCTTCGACGCGGAGGCGGCCAGCGCCTGCGCGGTCCGGTTCTGGCGGCCGAGGCGCGATCCGTTGATCACCTCGAAGGCATCGACCCACGGCAGCAGCGCCGCAATGTGCGTCGGCGTGAGGCGTCCGTTCACCTGCGAGGCCACATGGTTGATCGTCGTGAAGATGGCTTCATCGCGCAGGTACTGCACGAGTTCGAGCACGTCGCCGCGCAGCAGGTCGATCTGGCGAAACTGACGCTCGGTGATGTCGAGGACGCCGAGGTGCACGTCCACCGGTTGCCCTGGAAAGGACGCCGACACCTCGCACCCGACGAAGACGTCAGGATAGTGTGCCAGCGAGAGGGCACCGGCGATCGTGTCGTGGTCGGTGATGGCCACCAGATCCATGCCACGCGCCTTGGCCAGCGCGTAAACCCGTTCCGGCGTGTTGTAGGACTCCCGCATGATGAGCGAGAGCGGCCAGATCGTGGTCATGCCCGAGTAGTTGGTGTGGACGTGCGCGTCGAGTTTCATCGGGTCTCCAGTGGAGGGCCGGCCCGCCCGTGGGCCCGGCGCTATCGTCCACCTGAGTATGGAGACCGCTGGTAACGCGCGCGCGAAACGGTGGCGAACGGCGCGTAAATATTCAGCGACGGGCGTTCGACGAATCCGACCCTCCGCCTGATCGACCGGCCTCGTCGTCTCGCGCACGATGTCGACCAGCACGTCGACGTCGCGCTCGAGAGCACCGAGACCACGGTGATGCTGGCGGGACCGCACGCGAATCGGCGCTCGCGGTTCAACTGGAACAGGTCGTGACCTCCGCGGGCCGACCTTTTACCGCGACCACGAACCGCTGTCGCCCGTTCGTCACAGCGCCGGCGTAGAACAGACAGCATGTCCTACACGCTTCCCCTGCCCTGCGGCTGCACCGCCTACGTCTCCTGCTCGCCGGACACCGGCGTTGCCCACACGCGGGTCATCGAGTGTCGCCATGCGGCCTGCCGCGTGCGCAGCCACGTGCGTGGCACGAAGGTCTTCCTCTGGGAACTGCTGCCGGCGCCGCGGTCGGTCGTGGTGCAGGTGGCTGGCGTCACCAGGACCTTGCGACTCGGCGCCACCCCCTAGGTCGCGGGTCGGGCGCACGGCCCGCTCCCGCTGCACCTGCCGGGTCGCTCGCTACAGCAGCGTCGCGGCAAGCTCCGCGATGCGTGACCGGACGACGGCCTTCATCGTCAGGTGCGCGAACGTCGGCTGCCCCTTGAAGCGCTCCACCACCTGGACGAGGCCGTTCGACAGGGCGTCGACCTCGGTGCGGTCGATCTGATCGGGGTCGCCCGTCAGGATGACGCGCGTCCCCTCGCCCGCGCGGGTCAGCACGAGCTTCATATCCTCTTGCGTCAGGTTCTGCCCATCGTCCACGATGACCACGGCGTCGTGGATGGAGCGTCCGCGCAGGTAGTTGATCGGGGCGATCTCGAGGATGTTGCGCGCCAGCAGCTCCTCGACCGTTGCCGACGGCCCGCCGCCGTTCCCGTTCCCGGGGCTACGCTCGCCCTGCGGGTCGGCCACCGCGTTGCTGAAGCGCGACCCGTTCCCCATTCGCCTGATGATGAAATCCAGGTTGTCGATGATCGGCTTGGCCCACGGCGCCATCTTGTCGCCCAGGTTGCCCGGCAGGAACCCGAGCCCGCGACCGGCTTCCGCATTCAGCCGGTAGACCTCGATCTTCGAGACCCGCCCTGCGCGGTACAGTTCGAATGCCGACAGCAACGCCATGAGCGTCTTGCCGGTGCCGGCCATCCCGACCAGCGACACGATGAGCGTCTGCTCGTCGAGCATCAACTCACGGGCGCACGACTGTTCCGGATTGCAGGGACCGAAACGTTCACCGTGCTTGAGGTTGACGCGCCTGAGGTAGCCAACGCCGTCGTGCTGCTTGTAGATGCCCCACGCCGCCTTGCCGTTGCCGTTCACGCGCAGTTCGCAGCACTGGTTCACCAGCAACTCGGACACGTCGGTGTAGTCGGCCAGTTCCGACACCGCCAGCCGCTGGTCGACGTGGAGCGCCGACAACAGTCCGGCCCGCTCTTCGGGCACGTCGATACGGATGCGCCCCGAGTAGAACTTGTCGGGCGAGGTGACCGGACGATCGCTGTAGTAGTCCTCGGCGGCAACACCGCGCGCCCGCGCCTTGCAGCGCATCGCCGCATCGCGCGTGACGATGGAGACCGGGATGTCGGGGTGTGACTCCTGCCGCGAACTGGCCAGCATGATGATCACATCGTCGGCGTAGCCGGGCGAGAAGCCGGGCCAGGCGCGTGACACGTCGAGCTCACCGCCGTGGAAGCAGACGCGCCCCCCATGCATCGGGATGCCGTCGCGAAGCATCTCGGGCGTGGCGCCGGACTGGAGCTGGTCGAGAAAGCGGATGGTCTGTCTGGCGGTGTAGCCGACGCCGCTCGAGTCGGTGCGGCGCTTGTCGAGTTCCTGGAGGACAGGAAACGGGATGATGACGGTATTGCCGTCTGTCAGGTTCTGAAGGGCGTCGGGAGCAGAGACGAGAACACTCGTGTCGACCACGTAGACCTTGCCACCGTCCGGCTGTGCCATCGGGGCTCCTGCGTATGGGCGGCACGCCCGTCGTGCCGTGCCCCGGATTCTAGTACACGCAGGTAACGATCAACGCAACGAGCCGCCGCTCACGCCTTCGTGATGACGAGCCGATCGAACTCCACCCCATCCTCGTCGACCTGGCGCATGGTCAGACGATCGCCGTCGAGATCGAAGACTGTCAGCGAATGCCGGTCGGTGACCATGCGCACGACATAGTCCTCATGGCTGTCCTCGGCGTGCGTCCAGCGGGACGGAGCGTCCGTGTAACCCGGGTCGTACAGGTGCTTTCCGCCGGCACCGCTGACGACGTAGAGCACGCCGTCTGGCAGGGTATGGGTGACGCCATCGAAGTGGCGATCGACAGTAAATCGGCCGGGCACCTTCCGGTCGCGGCCGGCGACCAGGGCCGACAGCCCCGGCCCAGACGGCATGAAGCGGAGCGGGCGCGGGCGCTGGTAGTTGTGTTCGTGGCCGGACAACACGATGTCCACGCCGTGCGCCTCGAAGATGGGAGCCAGCACGCGCATGTGCTGCACCTGGAAGTGTTCACCACCGACGTTGAACGGCGGATGGTGGCAGACGACGAACTTCCACACGGCGTCGGTTGATGAGAGGTCGGCCTCGATCCAGCGCCTCAACGTCGGATCGTTGGGGTCGGTGTACAGGTTCGAGTCGAGGCACAGGAAGTGGGCATCCCCGTAGTCGAACGAGTAGTTTGCCATCCGGGGAAACCGCGACGCTGCGGCGGCACGGAACACGTCGATGCGGTCAGGCGGACCCTGGATTGGCGTGGGATAGGTCGGCACCTCCGGTCCGTTGAGCGGCAGGTGCATCGCCGTATAGAACGCCAGCGCGTCCGGATTCTTCCCGAAGTCGGCGGTCTCGTGATTGTTCGCGTCCTTGTCCTGCACGTCGTGGTTGGCGATTACGGTGTAGAACGGCACCGAGCGCAGCAGCGGTGCGCCGACACGATGATGCGCGACATCGCTGTTGTAGACCGGGAAGAAGAAGCGCTGGTATTCGTTGTCCAACCCACTGTCGTACACGTTGTCGCCGCAGTTCATCACGAAGTCCGGATGCTGCGCGTGCGCATGGAACGCGATGGCCCGGTCGGATGGATCGCCGTAGGAGTTGTCCCCGAAGGCCACGAAGCGCACGCGTTGCCCGCGCGGCTGCCTGGTGGTGAAGAACCCCTCGGCCAGCACCTGTCCGTTGCCGCTGACGCGGTAGACGTACCGTCGGCCCAACTCGAGCCCGGTCAGTTCGGCGTGCCAGTTCAGACGGCGCTCGACGTCGCCTCCGCGCCCCGAGAAGCGCACCGCCGAGACGACGGTCGCTCGCCGCTCGAAGGCCCCAGCGTCGCCGAACTCGACGTGGAACTCGGCCGGCGCCTCCTGGGTCTGCCACGCCACCACCATGGAGTCCGCACCGGGGGCCAGCCGGCTCTGCGAGCCGGGCTGGATGTACGGCAACACCGTGAAGAGCGGCAGCCTCGGGCCAGCGGCGGGTTCGGGCGCCGCGAACGCGCCTGGCCCCTGCGGGAGCAGCGCCAGGAACGTGACGCCCCCGGCGCTGCGGAGGAAGTCTCGACGTGAGAACGGTGTCATGGCTCGGATCTCCTGCGCCCTAGAACGAAAGACGCATCATCAGTTGCACCTGTCGCGGCGTGCCGACGCCGACGGGCGAGCTGTTGGCCAGCGTCGTGATACGACCAAAGTTCGCGGAGCTGGTGTTTGCGGTCGGTGTGCCGAGCTGCGGACGGTTGAACAGGTTGAAGAACTCGATCCCCACCTCGACGCCGGTACCGCCCTTGATGGCCGTCCGTTTCGTGAAGGCGGTATCGACCTGGAAGAGCCCAGGGGCGCGGACGGCGTTGCGCGGCAGGTTGCCCCACGTCCCCGGCGCCGGCACCGCGAACGCTGCGCTGTTCAGCCACTTCCCGGTCGTGGCGTAGTCCAGGTAGAGCGGTACACCGGGCACCAGATCCGGGCGCTGCGCGGACAACGTGTTGCCGTCCGGCATGTCTGCCGCTCTGCGTGTCACGGTGATGTTGAGCGGCATGCCTGTGCGCGCGGTCGCGATTCCCGTCCACTGCCACCCGCCCAGGAAGCGGTGCTGCTTCGCGAACGGCAGCTCGTACGAGAAGTAGGAGGTGAACACGTGACGTGCATCGATCGAGCTGTCCGCCCATTCACACGAGAAGCAGGACACGTTCTGGGCCGGGTTCGCACCGCCGCCGCCAGACGACCCGTCGTCGGTCGCGTGCGACAGCATGTAGTTCGCCGTCGCCGACAGGCCGTGCCACGCACTGACTTTGAACGTGGTCGTCAGCCCCTGGAATCGCGAGTTGCCGTCGGCCCCGCGGACATCGATCTGGTCGAGCGCTGGGAACGGCCGCTGCTTCGTCACCGGATCGAGCAGGTTGACATAGGTGCGGCTGAAGACATGACTGTTACGCTGGCCGGTGTATCCGATGGTCGCGCTGAGGTGCGCGCCGAGCGCCCGCTGCACATTCACGCCCCACTGGAGCGACTGCTCGTTCTGCTTGTCGAGCGGCATCGAGCGCGGAGCGGTCGCGAGCGCTGTGCCAGGGGCGAGGTACTTGTCGATCGGAAAGCCCAACCCCGGCGTCGTCGCCTGCGACAGCGTGAATCGCTCGGTGTCGTTGTTGGCGGGCGTGTACTGGTCGCCCAGTTGCGCGTCTCCGTAGTAGAGCCCGGTGCCAAGGCTGATCACCGTCCGCCCGGAGCCGGGCGCCCAGGCGAGGCTGACGCGCGGCGCGACGTTGTTCCGATCCGGATAGGAGAAGGTCGAGCCCGGTGCGCAGTAGCCGCCACAGTTGATGATGTCGAACGGAATGGCGAGGCCGTTGATCTCCTTGAACACGCCGTAGTACTCGTAGCGCATCCCGATGTTGCTCGAGAGCGTCGGCCCGAGCTTCCACTCGTCCTGCGCATACATGAAGTACGACAGCTTGCGCATCGTCTTGTTCGGCAGTTCGGCCGAGTACTCCGCGGTATTCAGCTTGTTCACCTGGAAATCCGCGAGGCTTGCGTAGGTGAGCGTTCCGGCCTGGGCGTTCGGACCGTCGTGGATGTCGAGCTGAATGTGCCGCAGGTCGAGACCGGCCTTGATGGTGTGCTTGCCACGAAAGGTCGCCCACTGGTCGACGAGCGACTGGGAGTGCCCGATGGCGACCCGGAAGGTCTGGGCCGGGAGTGTGGAAAAGGATGGAACCGACACGCCGATGTCGGTCGTGCCGCCGATGGTCTGCGAGTTCAGCGGCTCGGCGTAGTTGGTGCCGACTCGGAGTTCGTTGGTCGTGCGCGGACTCACGAGGAAGAGCAGATCGAGCACCCCGCTCGTCGGAGCATCCGGGTTCTTCGTGCCGGTAGGCAGTGTGGAACTGGGAGTAAAAATGTCCGTCGCGTTCTTGCTCACCCGGACGTAGCCGCTCAGCCTGTCCGAGAGGCGGTGATCGACGCGCAGGGTGCCGACATCTTCGTTCTGGGTCGCATAGGCAACACCCGTCCACTGCATGACGTTGGCGTTGACGACCGTCTGTCCTTCCGGGTAGGCGTCGAGGATGGCCTTGAGCGCGGGCGCGGCGGCCGCGCGGAACGCCGCCGACGGCACGAACCCGATCTGGGTCCGTCCCTGCCGCTGGCGCAGCCCCTCGTACGACCCGAAGAAGAACGTGCGCCCCGAGCGCAGCGGGCCGCCGAGCGTGCCGCCGTACTGGTTCAGGCGGAACTCGGGTTTCGTCGCTCCATCGAATGGGCTCCGCGCGTCCAGTGCGCCGTTCCGGAAGTACTCGAACAGGCCGCCGTGGAAGGCGTTGGTGCCTCCCTTGGTCACGATCTCGATCTGGCCGCCGCTCGAACCGCCGGACTCGGCGCTGTAGAGCGCCGACGTCACCCGGAACTCCGCGATAGCGTCGGTCGAGAGCATCAGGCGGCTCTTGCCCTGGCTCTGGCCTCGCACCGACGTCGCGTCCACGCCGTCGACGCGCAGGTTGTTGTCATCGCCGCCGTGCCCGACGAAGCGCACGCTCGAGCCGTTGCCGCCGCCCGTGTCGACGGCGCCTGGAATGAGCGCCATCAGGTTGCCCCAGTTGCGGCCGTTGATGGGCAACTTGCTCACATCCTTGTTCTCCAGCACGGAGCCGAGGCTTGCCGAATTCCGGACCAGAGCAGCCGGCGCCACAACGTCGACGGTGGACTCGACACCCGCGATCTCGAGCGAGACGTTGACGGTGCGTGTCTCGCCAACCTTGAGGTCGGTGTCGATCCGAATCGGCCGGAACCCGTCGCGTCCCACCTCCACCTCCACGGATCCGACAGGCAGGCCGGTGATGAAGAACGCGCCCCGGTCATTCGAGAGCGCCGGACGGGTGAGTCCGGTTGCCGCGTAGCGGACCACGATGAGGGCTCCTTCGATGGCGGCGCCGGACGGGTCGTGGATGGTACCAGTCACGGTCGCGCGATCGACCTGCGCGCGAGCGGGTGCGGCTCCAGCGAGAAGAAGGATGAACGCGAGCAGAGTCCTGAGTTTCATGTGTGTGTCCCGAAAGTGACGCTCGAAAGGGAACGAGGCGAATCAGGCGGGTTCAGCGGCGGTGGCGTCGGCAGCTCCGACAGCGGTCCTGATGACACCCGAGCGGCGGCGTGTGCGGAGCCACCAGTACCCGGCGCCGCTCAGGAACAGCGGGAGGCTGGCAGCACCGGAGAATCCGTACAGCGTGCGGTACGGCAGGCCGCCCCACTCGGCGTAGTGCAGCCCGGACATGGCCTGCACGATGCGGTTGCCGCCAGGCTTGGTGTCGTAGACGTCGAGGCCGCGCACGGCCGTCGTGACGCGGTCGAGCGACGCGACGTTGTTGCCAAGCGACCGGAAGTCGCCCCGCCGCCACATCCGCACCTGGACGTTGCCGGTGCCGTCCGGCATCCGCACTTCGCGAATCACGCCGTCCGGAATGGCGCGCTGCGCGGCGGCGAACAGGTCGCCGAGCCCTGCTGCCGGTCCTGGTGACGGCTCGCCTCGTGCAGCGCGCGTCTCGGCCTCGAGAGGCGCGACAAGGGCGAGCACCGCGCGCAGCGGCTGCGGGAAGCAGAGCCACAGACCGGTGAATGCCTGCAGCAAGAGGAGGACGACGCTGGCCGTTCCAACAGTGCGGTGCAGGTCGAACATGGCGCGCCGCGCACTGCCGGACAGTTGAATCTGCAGCAGTCGCCTGACCTTCGGGCGCGACAACAGAATCAACAGCAGGCCACCGAGACCGCTGAGGAAGAGGCCCAGTCCGGCCAGCCCGACGAACTGCCGTCCGGTACGACCCGCGAGGAAGTTGTGATGGAAGTCGACCAGCCAGTCCATCCAGGCCATCGGCACGGTGCCGAGTACTGCGCCAGCACACGCGTCGTAGATCACGTGGGCGTAGATCGCATCCACGTCGGTCCGCATGCGGAGGTGGTAGCGCGGGTCGTTGCCGCTCGGCGCATAGATGCGATTGATCGGTGCCAACGCCGCAGCCTCGATGTCGCGCTGCGCCTGGTTCCAGTCGAGCGGCACGCAGGTGGCGCGAGCAATTGCCGGCGGAGACAACAGGGTGGCGATCTGCGGCCTGAACGTGACGATGGCTCCGCTCACGGCGAGCAGGCTGAACACCAGGCCGCCGATCAGGCCAAGCCAGAGGTGCGTGACGGCGAGAACTCTTCGTATCGTGTGTGGGGACATGGTCTGCTCCGGAACAACCAACGCAGAGCCATGCTAGTGATGCGATGTTGCGGAGGCGTCGCGGCAACCTGAGAATCGCCTGAGGAGTGGCGCGCGCCCGCCGAATCCGTCAGCTCGCCTTGTCGAGACGCTGGCGCAGCGCACGGGCGAAGGTCACGCGGACGGTCGTGCCTGCGCCTGGACGGCTGACCACTTCGATCGTCGCACCGTGGCTCCGCGCGATCGTCTGGGCGATGGCCAGCCCCAATCCGGATCCATCGCCGCGCAAGCGAGCCTTGTCCACGCGGTAGAAGCGCTCGAACAACCGGGGGAGGTGCTCGGATGCAATCCCCACCCCGGTGTCGGCCATCGCACAGAACGGCCGCCCGTCGTCGGTGTGACCGCTGGACACGACGACACGTCCGCCAGGCGCGGTGTATTTCACGGCGTTGTCGAGCAGGATCAGCCAGAGCCGGCGCAGTTGACGCGGGTCCGCCTCGACGACGTCCGCGTCACCGGCGTGCAGGCGAGCGATGCTGACGCCGCGCGCGTCGGCTAACGGTGTGATCTGGGTGCAGGTGGCATCGACGCTGCCCATCAGCTCCACGGGCTCTCTGCGGCCGGGGTCGGCGCCGGAGTCGGTGCGGGCCAGGAAGAGCAGGTCTTCAAGGAGGCGCGACGAGTCCTCAGCTTCGTGCAGGATGCGACGCAGGCTGTCGCGATAGACCTGCGGGTTGGTCGCGTCGCTCAGCAGCGCCACCTCCGCAGCCGCGCGCACGATGGCGAGCGGCGTCCGCAGTTCGTGCGACGCGTCCTCACTGAATTGGCAGGTATGCCGGAATCCTTCCTCGAGCCGATCGAGCATGCTGTTGAATGTGCAGGCCAGTTGCTGCACTTCATCGCCGGTGTGTGAAATGACCAGTCGCTCGCTGAGCCTCGTGGAGTCGATGCGGCGCGCCGCGTCGGCAATGGCGGAGAGCGGCGCGAGCGCGCGGCCACTCAGCCAGTAGCCGGCGCCGGAGGTGGCCAACAGCACGGCCGGAGTGGCGATCAGCAGCACGAGCCACAGACGGTCGAGGATGGCGGTGGCAATGAGCAGGTCGGCACCGAGGGCGATGTCGTAGGTCACGCCTGCGATGTGCCGGCGCGTCATGAGGATGCGAAGCCGGTGCCCATCGGCCACCAGCGTGGCCCGGTCCACGGCCGGCCGGTACGTCACCCGCAGATCGCGCATGGCGGCGGACTCGAACAGCACGGCACCATCGGGTCCTGCGATGCGCAGGTGCGCCGGCTCGAAGGCGGGATGCTGCTGGAGCGAGTCGGCCAGTTCCGGCCAGGCGACGCGGCCCACGTGTCGCGAGAGGTGATCCTCGAGGCCCTCGAGCCGGACGTCCAGTTGCTGGTCGGCCACCGTGTTCAGCGCGGCTCGAGCGCTGGCGTAGGTGCCGAGCGCTAGCAGGGCGATGACCACGAGAAACGCACCGGAGTAGACGATGGTCAGCCGGAGCCGAATCGGGAGCGTCATCCCTGGTCGAGCCGATAGCCGAAACCGCGCACGGTCTTGATGAGGGGCCTCGCCTGTCCCTTGTCAACCGCGGCGCGGAGCGCAGCGATGGCGACGTCGAGCGTGTTGTCTTCGACCCAGACGTCCCGCCCCCAGACGTCGTCGATCAGGTCGCGTCGACGCACCACCTGGCCAGCGGCGCGCATCAGCACCTCGAGCAATCGGAACTGCGTACGGCTCAGGCACAGCGGCTGGCCCGCGCGCGTCACCGAGTGCGCGCTGGTGTCGAGGACGAGGTCACTAACCTGAAAGTGCTCGGCGGCGGGTTGGCGCCGTCGCATCAAGGCCCGGATCCTGGCCGCCAATTCCAGGAACGAGAACGGCTTGGTCATGTAGTCTTCGGCGCCGGCGTCGAGGCCGCGGATCACGTCGCTCTCGAAGTCGCGCGCCGTCAACATCAGGATCGGCGTCTGGTTGCCGCGACGACGGAGTTCAGTGGCCACCTGGAAGCCGTCCAGCACCGGCAGCATCACGTCGAGGACAATCGCGCCGAACTCCTGGCGAACCGCAAGGCTCAGGCCGTCGGCGCCGTCGTGTGCGACGGCCACCGAGTGGCCGCACTGCTCGAAGCCGTGCCGCAGGATGTCGGCCATGTGCAGATCATCTTCAACCAGCAGGATCCCCGTACTCATAAGGCCCCTGACGATACGTCCGCCCTGTAACGTCGCCGCAACCAGCACGGGTCGGCTGTCCCCGTCATCCGCGGACTGTCGGCACGCGCAATGGGCGCAGGGAGCGATTCAGTTACATCAACGACAAAAAGAATTTACACGCCGTTCAAACGGTCGGGCAGTACGCTCTCGGGACGGTCGGCTCGGGTCTCAGCCGGCACTGTTCACAAGACAACCAAGGAGCGCATCGTGGCAGCAACGAAGAGCAAGGGCCTGACCGAGGGCAAGCGGGCGAAACTCGAAAAGAAGCGGAGCAAGCTCGAGAAGAAGCTGAGCGAGGTCGTCGCGCTCCTCAATCCGCCGCCTGCTGAGGCGAACGACGAGGCGCCCGCTCCGAAGGGGAAGGCAGCGAAGGGGAAGAAAGCGAAGAAGGCTGCCAAGCCGGCGAAGACGAAGGCGAAGGCGAAGAAGCGCTAAGTGCTGCCTGGGCAACTCAGCCGTCCGGAGCAACTGCCCGCTGGCTCCGGCGAGCTGGCCCATGCGAGATTTTACACAGCCGAAACTCCTTTGCCGGCGCCTGAGGCTACTCTGACTACATGCTGCTGACAGCCGCCTTGGCGCCGACGGTCTCCGTGGTCCCCGGCGACGCACAGACGACCACCGCGCAGCCGCCGAAGATCGACGTCTCGGGCGTGAACTTCTACTACGGCACGAATCGCGTCCTGCAGGATATCGCCCTCACGATCCAACCGAACCAGGTCACTGCGTTCATTGGTCCGTCCGGCTGCGGTAAGTCCACCTTCCTCCGCTCGCTCAACCGGATGAACGACATCATCCCTGGCGCGCGGCTCGAGGGCACGGTGCTCGTCGACGGGATGGACATCTACGCGCCCTCTGTCGACATCGTGGCGCTCCGCCGCAAGGTCGGGATGGTCTTCCAGAAGTCGAACCCGTTCCCCAAGTCGATCTTCGAGAACGTGGCGTACGGCCTGCGCATCAACCGCATGACCTCGTCGAAGGAAGAACTCGGTGGACGCGTCGAGGCCAGCCTCAAGTCGGCGGCGCTCTGGGACGAAGTGAAGGACCGGCTACACAGCTCGGCGCTGGCCCTGTCCGGTGGTCAGCAGCAGCGCCTGTGTATTGCGCGCGCACTCGCCATCGAGCCGGCGATCCTGCTGATGGACGAACCGGCATCCGCACTCGACCCGATTGCCACGCAGCGCATCGAAGAACTGATCTACCAGCTGAAAGCCCGGTATACCATCGTCATCGTCACGCACAACATGCAGCAGGCGGCGCGCGTGTCGAACACCACCGCGTTCTTCTGGCTCGGCCGCCTCATTGAGTGCGACCGGACGGACAGGATCTTCACCGCGCCGTCTGAAAAACTGACGGAAGACTACGTCACTGGGAGGTTCGGTTAATGGAGCCGGTCGAGCGCGTCACGCGCCACTTTCAGGATGAACTGGAACAGTTGAAGGCACGGCTCCTCGAAATGGGCGGGCTGGCCGAGGAACATGTGCGCCTGGCGGTGCAGGGGCTGATGACGCGCGACCGTCCGGTGCTCGACCGGGTGCTGGTCGCCGACGAAGCCGTGAACCGGCTGCACCTCGAGGTGGACAACCGCTGCTTCAAGCTGCTGGCGCTCTACCAGCCGATGGCGGCCGACCTCCGGACGATCGTCTCGGCGGTAAAGATCAACGCCGACCTCGAGCGGGTCGGCGATCTGGCCGTGAACATCGCCGAGGCCGCCCGGCGTTATGCCGGCCATGCGCCAGTCAAGAAGCTGATCGACATCCCGCTGATGGCCGACATCGCGCAGAACATGCTGCGCGACGCGCTCGACTCGTTCGTCCGCCGCGATGTCGACCTGGCGCAGCACGTGCTCGACGAGGATGACCGACTCGACGCGCTAAAAACACAGATTTTCCGCGAGCTGCTCACCTACATGCTCCAGGACCCGACCACCATCGAGCCGGCGCTCGACCTGATCCTGGTGTCGCGGCACCTCGAACGCATCGGCGACCACGCCACCAATGTCGCCGAAGATGTCATCTTCATCGTCTCCGCCCGCGACGTCCGGCACCACAGCGTGCAGGGTCGCCCCTGAACGTCGGCCCCTCGCCTACCTAGGCCGCGCGCGGCCTATTTTTTTCGCATAGAATGAGACGATGTCCCCAGAGCACAGGGTGCCGCTCTGCGTCTTCTGCCGGAAACATCCGGTCGAGGCGAAATGGCGGCCCTTCTGCAGCGAGCGATGCAAGCTGCAGGACCTGGCGCACTGGGCGGACGGCACCTATCGCGTGGCCGCGGAGCCGGTGAATCCGGCAGTCGAGGTCGGCGACGACAACGAGGACAACTTCTGAAGTCGGGGGGGGCGCGGCAGCCGCACGGTGCGGACCGGTAGCCGACTGACGACTTGGAACGGCCCATGGCAGACACGCTGACGATCGTCGATAACCGCACCGGCAAGAACTACGAGCTGCCCATCCAGGACGGCACCATCAAGGCCATGGACCTCCGCCAGATCAAGGCTGGAGAGGATGACTTCGGCCTGATGACGTACGACCCGGCCTTCATGAACACGGCGAACTGCAAGAGTTCAATTACGTTCATCGATGGCGACAAGGGTATCCTCCGCTACCGCGGCTACCCGATCGAGCAACTGGCCGAAGACAGCGATCACCTCGAGACGTCGTACCTCCTCCTGCACGGCGAGTTGCCGACCGCGAGCCAGCAGGTCGCATTCAACGACTCGATCACCATGCACACCATGCTTCACGAGAACGTGAAGAAGTTCATGGAGGGCTTCCGCTACGACGCGCACCCGATGGGGATCTTCCTCAGCACCGTCGGCGCGCTGTCGACGTTCTACCCGGACGCCAAGCGCATCAACGATCCCGAGTCGCGCCGCCGGCAGATTACGCGGCTGATCGCCAAGGCGCCGACCATCGCCGCCTACGCCTACCGCCACATCGTCGGCCGCCCCTACATCTACCCGGACAACGACCTCAGCTACACCGGCAACTTCCTGAACATGCTGTTCAGCACGCCGGCGGTCAAGTACCACCCGAACGACGTGCTGTGCCGCGCGCTCGACGTGCTGTTCATCCTGCACGCCGACCACGAGCAGAACTGCAGCACCAGCGCCATGCGCAACATCGGCAGCTCGCAGGCCGACCCGTATGCGGCGGTCGCCGGCGCGGCGGCGGCGCTGTATGGCCCGCTGCACGGCGGCGCCAACGAAGCCGTGCTCAAGATGCTCGACGAGATCGGCTCGGTCGACAAGGTGCCGGACTTCATCAACAGGGTGAAGTCGGGCGAGGCTGGTCACCGCCTCATGGGCTTCGGCCACCGCGTCTACAAGTCGTACGACCCGCGCGCCAAGGTCATCAAGAAGATCGCCGACCTCGTGTTCACGGTCACCGGCAAGAACCCGAAGCTGGAAATCGCCCTTGAACTCGAACGCATCGCACTGCAGGACGACTACTTCGTCAAGCGGAAGCTCTACCCGAACGTCGACTTCTACTCGGGCCTGATCTACCAGGCGATGGGCTTCCCGACCGAGATGTTCCCGGTGCTCTTCGCCATCCCGCGCGTCGTCGGCTGGCTCGCGCAGTGGCAGGAGATGCTGATCGACCAGGATCAGAAGATTGCGCGTCCGCGCCAGATCTACACCGGCTACGACACGCGCGACTACATCTCGAAGGACAAGCGTCAGTAACGTGTTCCGGCCGGCTCTCGTCCTGGCGCTGGTGCTGCTGCAGACCCCTGCGGCAGCGCCGCGCTTCGATGCGAGCCGCGCCTGGGACCATCTCCGCGCCGTCCTCGCCTTCGGCCCCCGCCCCGCCGGCTCCCCGGCCATCGACCAGACCCGTCAGTACATCAAGACCCAGCTCGCGCAGCTGAAGGTGAACGTCGTCGAACAGGCGTGGGACGACACCACGCCTGCCGGACGCGTCCACATGGTCAACCTCATCGGCACCATCCCCGGCGCCAGCACCGACCGGATCGTCATCGCCGGCCACTTCGACACGAAGCGCTACCGCGAGTTCCGCTTCGTTGGCGCGAACGACGGCGGCTCGAGCACGGCGTTCCTGATCGAACTCGCGCGGGTGCTGAAGGACCGCAAGCACGCGCTCACCATCGAGCTGCTCTTCCTCGACGGCGAGGAAGCGGTCGGTGAGTGGCAGGCGCCCGACCATACCTACGGCAGCCGCCACTACGTCGAGGTGGCGAAGCAGACCGGCACGCTGGCGTCGCTGAAGGCGATGCTGCTCGTCGACATGATCGGCGACCGCGACCTGCGCGTCCGCCGCGACCTGAACTCGACGCGCTGGCTCACCGACGCCATCTGGAGCGCCGCCCGCACCCAGAAGCTCGACGAGGTGTTCATCAACGATGTGACGGAGATCGAGGACGACCACCTGCCGTTCCTCGAGGCTGGTATCCCGTCGGTCGATATCATCGACCTCGAGTACGACGCGTGGCACACGCCGATGGACACCATCGAGCAGCTCAGTGCCCGCAGCCTGCAGGCAGTGGGCGATGTGCTGCTGGCCGCGCTGCCGGGTATCGAAGCGCGCCTCGCGCGGCGGTAGCAGAAGGTCCGGCTAAAGCCGGACACTACGTACGGACTGGTGTAGTGTCCGGCTTTAACCGGACGACGCCTTCTCATCAACGCGTCGGCGCGCCTCGTCCGCCTCCGCGGCCAGCCGGATGAGACCAACCCCGACGAGCACGATGAGACCTGCCGCGATCGACGCGACGCGCACCCCGTGCGCAATCGCCGGCCGCATCGCGTCGTCGATGCGCAGGTAGTAGCCGGCGCGGAACGCGAGCGTCGCATCGTACGAGTAGCGCCTGCCGGCGAGGACGATGATGCGGTCGAACACGACGTTCCAGACCAGGAACGCGAACACCGCCCAGAGCAGCACGGCGGTGACGACACGGCGGCGCGGCGTCATGCCCCGAGCACCTCATCGATCACGTTGCACATCTGCGCGGTGAGCCACGCCGTCTCGTCCTCGGTGATGACGTAGGGCGGCATCGCATAGACGATGTTGCCGAGCGGCCGCAGGAGCACGCCGCGGTCGAGGAACGCCTTCGTCAGCCGCGGCCCGACGTCATCAAGGTAGCCGCCCGCCGCCTTCGTCGCCTTGTCGCTCACCAGTTCGACGATGCCAACGCCGCCGAGCACGCGCACATCGCCGACGCTCGGATGCGACGCCAGCGGCTCGAGCCCGCGGCGCAGCCACCCTTCGAGCTGCCCCACCTTCTCCACCGCGCGCGTGTCGCGCACCAGGTCGAGACTGGCAATCGCGAGCGCGCAGGCGAGCGGATTGCCGGTGAACGAGTGGCCGTGGAAGAACGTGCGGGTGCGGTCGTCACTGAGGAACGCCTCGTAGATGCGCGCGGTGGCAGCCGTCACACCAAGCGGCAGGTAGCCGCCGGTCACCGCCTTCGACAGGCAGATGATGTCGGGCGTGATGTTCGCGTGCTCGCAGGCGAACAAGCGCCCAGTCCGGCCGAAGCCAGTCAGCACTTCGTCGGCAATCATCAGCACGCCGTGCTGGTCGCACAACCGGCGTACGCCAGCGAGGAACTCCGCCGGCCAGACGATCATGCCGCCGGCGCCCTGCAGCATCGGCTCGACCAGCACCGCCGCCACATCGCTCCCGAGCCGCTCGAGCTGCGCCCCGAGCGTGCTGGCCCACGACTCCGGCGACAGCGCCACCGGGCAGACGTCGTCGCCCAGACACTCGATGCGGCACGTGCTGCGATCGAGGCCCATCGGGCAGCGGTAGCAGTAGGGTGCGTGTGCGCGCACCACGTCGAACAGCATCGGCGAGAACGGCTGCGTGAACACCGACCGCTCGCTGGCCGACATCGCGCCGACGGTGTCGCCGTGATACGCGTGGTGCAGCGTGATGAAAGTCCGGCGCCGCTGCCCCTGATTGCTCCAATACTGGCTCGCCATCTTCATCGCGACTTCGACGGCGGTGGAGCCGTTGTCCGAATAGAAGATGCGGGTCAACCCGCTCGGCAGGACTGCGACAAGGCGCTCCGCCAGTTCGACGCCAGGACGATGCGTGCAGTTGGCGAAGATGACGTGCTCGAGCTCACGCGCCTGCGCGGCCAGTGCGTCGTTCAGCACCGGGTGGGCGTGACCGTGGATGTTCACCCACCACGACGAGGTGCCGTCGAGCAGGCGACGCCCATCGTCGGTGTAGAGATAGATCCCCTCGCCTCGCACGATCGGGATGGGCGCCGGACGGGTGAGCATCTGCGTGTAGGGATGCCACAGATGCGCAGCATCCCGCGCAGCCAGGTTGGATGCCGGAGTCGACGCCTGGCTGGGGCGCTGGTCGTCGTCGCGCATCACGAGAAGTACGAGTCCAGTTCGGCGAAGCCGGTCATCGCCGTGGCGGCCGCCTGCAGCGCCTCGGGCGTGAGCGGGTCGAGCCGCGGCAATTCGCCGACGACCGTGACGTGCGCCCGGGTTTCGATCGCGATGCGGTTGTCGGGATTCGGCTCGCCAACCATGACGATGCCGGCAATGGGAATGGCGCGCGCGCGCAGTGCCTCGACTGTCAGCAGGGTGTGGTTGATGGTGCCGAGCCCGCTGCGTGCGGCAATCAGCACTGGCAGGCCGAGCACCGTGATGAGGTCGACCATCAGGTCGTGCTCGTTCAGCGGTACGAGCACACCGCCGGCCCCTTCGACAATCCAGTGGGTGGTGTCGTCGCGGCTCCACGCCAGGTCCATCAACGGCGCCAGCGAGATGGCCGTATGGGCCAGCGCTGCCGACAGATGGGGCGATAGCGGACGCGGCAGGCGTACGCCGGCGTCCACGACGCGGTCGTCGCCGACACCACTCAGGCGCACGACGTCGGCCGTGTCGTCGTCCTGCTCGATGCCGGTCTGCACCGGCTTCCAGTACCGCAGGGCGGGGACACGCGCGAAGCGGTGCAGCAGCGCCGCCGAGACAACGGTCTTGCCGACGCCGGTGTCGGTGCCGGTTACGAAGAGGCCGCGGAGCATAGCCCTGCCTCCTTCATCGCGGCGACGAGCAGCGCCGCAAATTCGTCAACCATCGACAGGTTGATGCCGACGTTCACCGAGACGCGCAGGCGCGCCGTGCCCACTGGCACGGTTGGCGGCCGGATGGCGCGCACGTCGAACCCTTCCAGTTGCAGCGTCGACGCCAGCGCCATGGCGGCATCGTTGGCGCCGATGTGCACCGGGATGATCTGCGACGCGCTGTCGGCCACCCCGAGTCCGGCCGCGCGCAGGCGCGAGCGCAGACGGCGCGCGTTGGCCTGCAACCGCTGGCGGCTGGCCGGTTCGTCCGTGATGACGTCGAGGCTGGCGAGCAGCGCGTGCGCCATGGCCGGCGGTGCGGCGGTCGAGAAGACGAAGGGGCGAGCCCGCTGCACCAGATACTCGATGGCCCAGGCGGGGCCGGCGACGAACGCGCCGCCGACACCGAGCGCCTTGCCGGCCGGGTTCGTCGACAGCAGCACGTCGGCCGACACGCCGTGTGCCTCGATGAGGCCCGTGCCGTTCGCGCCGTAGATGCCGACCGCGTGCGCCTCGTCGACGAGCAGCAGCGCACCCGACTCGCGGCAGAGACGCGCGTACTCGACGAGCGGCGCCTCGTCACCGTCCATGCTGAAGAGCGACTCGACCACCACGAAGCGGTGCCCTGTGCACGGCGTGTCGGCGATCAGGCGCGCAAGCGCGGCGACGTCGTTGTGCGGAAAGACGACGCGGGTGGCGCGCGCGAGCCGGACCCCGTCGATCAGGCTGGCGTGGTTCAGCGAATCGGAGAAGATGACGTCGCCCGGGTCTGGCAGCGTCGTGAGGACCGCGAGGTTCGCCAGGTAGCCGGACGAGAAGAACAGCGAGCGCTCTGTCCCCTTGAACTCGGCGAAGCGGCGCTCGACAGCCGTGAAGACGCTCCGTTCGCCGCGGAGCAGGCGCGAACCGGTGCTGCCGGCGCCGCCGCCAGCGAGGCCGGCGGCGAAGGCGGCGACGACCTTCGGATGGACAGCGAGCTTGAGGTAATCGTTCGACGAGAGGTCGACCCCGATGGGCGACCGCATCGTCCGCAGGAGATCGTCCGAGCGCAGGCCCGCCAGATGCGCGCGGACCCGCGATTCGAGCGAGTGGTCAGCCGGCATGCAGTGTGTCGACGTCGCCGGGAGTCAGTCGCATCCCGAGCTTGTCGAACAGCTGCTCATCGTGAGATTGGCCGGGGTTCGGCGTGGTGAGCAACCGCTCGCCGAGGAACACCGAGTTGGCGCCCGCCAGGAAACAGAGCGCCTGCGCTTCGTCGCTGAGCTGCATGCGGCCGGCGCTGAGGCGCACGAACGAGGTTGGCATCAGGATGCGCGCGGTGGCGATGGTGCGCACGAGCTCGAGCGGATCTTCGGGCGCGGTGTTGGCGAGCGGCGTGCCGTCGACCGCGACCAGCATGTTCACCGGCACGCTTTCGGGATGCGGGTCGAGCATCGAGAGCTGCTTCAGCAGACCGTAGCGGACCTTGCGGTCCTCGCCGAGCCCGATGATGCCGCCGCAGCAGAGCGTAATGCCAGCCTGCCGCACACGCGCCAGCGTCTCGAGCCGCTCGTCGTAGGTGCGGGTCGTGATGATGTTGCCGTAGAACTCCGGCGACGTATCGAGGTTGTGGTTGTAGGCCGTGAGGCCGGCATCGGCCAGCTTGTCCGCCTGGTCCTGCGTGAGCATGCCGAGCGTGCAGCAGGCTTCCATGCCAAGACCGCGCACCACGCGCACCATGTCGAGCACGCGATCGAACTTGTCGTTGTTCGGCACGTCGCGCCATGCGGCGCCCATGCAAAAGCGGACCGCACCCTGTTCCTTCGCGCTCGTCGCCGCGTCGGTGAGTTCGTCGAGCGACACCAGATCCTGGCGGCTGACGTCGGTCTTGTAGTGGGCCGACTGCGGGCAGTACGAGCAGTCTTCCGGACAGCCGCCGGTCTTGATACTCAGAAGCATGCACCCCTGCACCTCGTCCGTCTTGTGGTGGGCCCGGTGGGCCACCTGCGCGCGGAACACGAGATCGGGGAGCGGCGCGGTGTAGATTGCCTCGATTTCGGCGAGGGTCCAGTCGTGGCGGAGGTCTGAAGAATTCACAGTGGGCCTAGTTGGTCGAGTGTAACAAGAACCACGCAAGCAGGGCCAGCACGGCCACGGCAATCACGGCGTAGATCAAGGTGGAGCCGGCGCGCCCCTTCGGGGCGACATAGGGCTGATGTTTGGCTTGGCTCGTCGCCGTGCCACAGCGGTAGCAGATAAGGGCCTTGTCGGCGATGTCGGTTCCGCAGGTGCGACACGTCATGCGGGTTCCAGCGTACAACAGCACGGGCGCCGCCGCGAGGCGCGCGGGGACGTGCGGTATAGTGGCCGCGGTCCCGCTCAGGGGCCAGGAGGCCACGTGCGAGCCCGGATTCGAGCCCTGACCTCGTCGATCGTCACGCTGCTTGCCGTCGCCTCGACGACCGCGCCGGCGTTGGCCCAACCGCGCCGGACCGCTGCCCTGGCCGCGGACCCCTCCTCGATCCGCGCCTGGGACGCCACGGTCGATGCCATGCTGCGCGGCGGCGATCTCGAGGTGCGGCACGCGGAAGCCGACACCCTGCTGAGCGGCCGCACGCATGTGCGCCTGCAGCAGTTCCACCGTGGTGTGCCGGTCTACGGCGCCGTCCTCACGCGGCAGACCGACGACATCGGCGCCACCGTCTCCATCTTCGGCACCACCTACAGCGGCATCGACGTCGATGTGCGCCCCGTACTCACCGTCACCGACGCGGCCGCCGTGGTTGCGGCCCGCACCGGTGTCGACCTCGGCCCCGAGCGCCCGCCGACACTGGTGGTGCTGCCGGTCGAGGACGGCTTCAGGCTTGTGTACCGTGCGTCGGTGTTCACGGCCGAGGGCGGCACCGAGCTCTTCATCGATGCCCGCGACGGTGCGGTGCTCGAGGAACTCGACGCGGCGCAGCGGCAGTCGGCCGTCGGCACCGGAACGGGCGTGCTCGGCGATCAGAAGAAGATCAGCGTCAGCTCGGCGACCGGCACCTTCACGACCAGCGACCTGCTCCGTCCGCCGTCGCTGGTGACGTACGACATGCGCGAGAACCTGCAGCGCACGCTCGACTTCCTGAACGGCCGCATCACCCTCGGCAGCACCGACCGGGCGGCGGACCGCGACAACACCTGGACCGACGGCGCCGCCGTCGATGCGCATGCCTACGCCGGCTACTTCTACGACTACTACTTCAAGCGCTTCGGACGCCGCGGCATCGACGACAACAACTTCCGCATGCTGAGCCTCGTCCACCCGGTGCCGCGCGCCGGTGTGCTGTCGCAGAGCAACGCGGTCATCGGCACGTTCTACCTGAACGCCTTCTATGCCGGCGGCGGCGTCATGGTCTACGGCGAGGGGTTGCCATCCACCGTCACGGCAGGCGGCCAGCGCTGGAACTTCCTGTCGGGTGCGCTCGACGTCGTCGCCCACGAACTGTCGCACGGCGTCACCGACTTCACGTCGGGCCTGCTCTACCGCAATGAGTCGGGTGCGCTGAACGAGTCGTTCTCCGACATGATGGGCACCGCGGTCGAGTTCTACTACCAGCCCCCCGGCAGCGGCAGCATGCAGGCCGACTACCTCATCGGCGAAGACGTCATCACGCCGGGCGGCATCCGCTCGATGGAGAATCCGGCGGCCTACGGACAGCCCGATCACTACGCGCGACGCGTCATCCTGCCGCTCAGCAGCGACAACGGCGGCGTGCACACCAACTCCGGCATTCCGAACCAGGTCTACTACCTCGCCATCGAGGGGGGCACCAACCGCACCTCCGGACTGAGCGTGCAGGGGGTGGGCGTGAGCAACCGCGAGCAGATCGAAAAGACGATGTACCGGGCGTTCACGCAGATGATGCCGGCCGATGCGACGTTCGCCGTGGCGCGCGCCGTCACCATCCAGGCCGCCACCAACCTCTACGGCGCTTCGAGCGCCGCCACGCGCGCCGTCACGCAAGCCTGGACCGCCGTGGGGGTGAACTGATGCGTCGCGTCCTCGTCATGGCGGGCGCGCTGCTGCTGGCAGCCGGCAGCGCACACGCCCAGTCGGCGCGCACGCCCAGTCGGCCCGCGCGCGCACCGTCGGGCCGCGTGCGCCTCGTCGTGAACGGCGGCGCCCAGGTCGCACCGGGCTCGTTCGGGCAGCAGTTCACCCTGACGCGCAACGTCGAGGCGGCCCCGGTCACCACCGACCTGTCGCTGGCGACCGGCGGCGTCTTCGAGGCAGGCGTACGACTGCGCGTCCACCGCCGTCTCAGTATCGGCGTCGTCGGCTTCATCGCGTCGTCCACCGCCAGCGGCACGCTCGACGCGAAGCTGCCGCATCCGTTCTATTTCAACCGGCCGCGGGACGTCACCGGCGACCTGACCGGGCTGGCCCACAAGGAACGTGGTGTCCACGTCGAGCTGGCCGTGCCGCTGCGCGTCTCGGCCCGCGACGAGCTCATCCTCCTCGGCGGTCCGTCGTACTTCACCGTCGAGCAGGCGCTCGTCACCGACCTCACCTACGCGGACAGCTATCCCTACGACACGGCGACGCTGGGCGACACCACCAGCACGGTGGCGAAGAAGAACGGCGCGGGCTTCCACGTCGGCGTCGAACTGCCCCGTCAGGTCAGCCGGTCGGCCCGCGTCGCCCTGCTTGGCCGCTACGCCAGGGGCACCGTCACCCTGTCGGCCGCCAGCGGGAACGAGTCCGAGGTGCACGCCGGCGGCGTCCAGGTCGGCGTCGGGCTGCGGTTCGCGTTCTAGCCAGGCCGGCGGGCTGCCGTCCGATCTAGAATGGAAGGCTCAATGCCTACTCTCTTTGAAAAAGTGTGGAACGCGCACGCCGTGCGCACGCTCCCGAGCGGCCAGACCCAGCTCTTCGTCGGGCTGCACCTGGTTCACGAAGTCACCAGCCCGCAGGCGTTCGACATGATCCGCCAGCATGGCTGGGGCGTGCCGTACCCGCAGCGCACCTTCGCCACGGTCGATCACATCGTTCCCACCAGCTCACAGAAGCGCCCCTTCCTCGACGTCATCGCCGAGGAGATGACGACGGCGCTGGAGCGAAACTGCCAACAGTACGGGATCCAGTTGTTCGCGCCTGGCGATGACCTCGCCGGCAACCAGGGGATCGTGCACGTCATCGGTCCGGAAATGGGGCTGACCCAGCCGGGCATGACGATCGCGTGCGGTGACAGTCACACCTCCACGCACGGCGCACTGGGTGCCATCGCCTTCGGCATCGGCACCTCGCAGGTGCGCGACGTCCTGGCGTCGCAGTCGCTCGCCATGGACCCGCTGAAGGTGCGGCGCATCGACGTCAACGGCACGCTGAAGCCTGGCGTCTACGCCAAGGACGTCATCCTCACCATCATCCGCCGCCTCGGCGTGAACGGCGGCGTCGGCTACGCCTACGAATACGGCGGCACGACGATCGACAACATGTCGATCGACGAGCGCATGACCGTGTGCAACATGTCGGTCGAGGGCGGCGCCCGCGCCGGCTACGTCAACCCCGACGAGAAGACCTTTGCGTATCTCAAGGGCCGCCAGTACGCGCCGCAGGGCGACGCGTGGGACCGCGCCGTCGCCTGGTGGACGTCGCTGGCCAGTGATGCCGACGCGACATACGACGACCACGTGGTGATCGACGCCGCGACGATCGAACCGACCGTGACCTGGGGCATCAACCCGGCGCAGTCGGTCGGTGTCAGCGAGGCGATTGCGACGAAGGACGAGGAAGCGCTCACCTACATGGGCTTCGCGGACGGCCAGAAGGTGGCCGGCACGAGGATCGACGTCGCGTTCATCGGCTCCTGCACCAACGGCCGGCTCTCGGATCTCGCCGAAGCGGCGAAGTTCGTGCAGGGGCGCCACGTCGCCTCCCACGTCAAGGCGCTGGTGGTGCCGGGCTCGCAGGAGATCAGCCGCAAGGCCGAAGCGATGGGGCTCGACAAGATCTTCACCGCCGCCGGCTTCGAATGGCGCGGCGCCGGCTGCTCGATGTGCCTGGCGATGAACCCCGACAAGCTCGTCGGCAACCAGATCTCGGCGTCGTCGTCGAACCGAAACTTCAAGGGACGCCAGGGAAGCCCGACCGGTCGTACGCTGCTGATGAGCCCCGTCATGGTGGCCGCCGCGGCGATTGCCGGCGAAGTGACCGACGTCCGCGAGATGCTCGAAGAGGTGCACGCATAATGGCTTCGATTACAGCAATCAGCGGGCGCGCGCTTCCGCTGCGCGGCAATGAACTCGACACCGACCGCATCATGCCGGCACGGTTCCTCAAGGCGGTGACCTTCGACGGTCTCGAGCACCACGTGTTCGAGGACGACCGGAAGGGCAACCCGAACCACCCGTTCAACAACGCGACCTACAACGGCTCGGCGATTCTCGTCGTCAACGAGAACTTCGGCTGTGGCTCGTCGCGCGAGCATGCGCCGCAGGGGTTGCTGCGCTGGGGCATCAAGGCGATCGTCGGCGAGAGCTTCTCGGAAATCTTCCGCGGCAACTCGGCGGTGCTCGGCATGCCGTGCTTCACGGCCGACAAGGCATCGATCGAGGCGCTGCAGGCGCTGCTCGAGAAGGCGCCCGACACGGTCGTCGACGCCAGGGTGGACACCGGCGTCATCACCGCCGGTTCGCTGAAGGTGCAGGGCAACCTGCCGGCCGGCGTGCGCGACGCCTTCGTCACCGACAAGTGGAACCCCACCTCGATGCTGCTCGCCGACTACGACACCGTCCACGCCACGGCGTCGACGCTGCCGTACGTCGCTGGGTTCTGAGCCCCTGACGCCAGCCCCTCCGATTACTCACTGAAACAAAAAAAGGGCGGCCCGCACTCTTGCGAGTGCGGGCCGCCCT
>CALQBJ020000001.1 GCA_943328785.2 Bifidobacterium breve | reverse complement strand
GCCGTACGGATGGTGCAGGAGCACAGCCACGAGTACCCGTCGCAGTGGGCGGCGATTCGGTCCATCGGCGAGAAGCTGGCCTGTACGACGGAGGTGCTGCGGCGCTGGGTGCGCCAGGCCGAGCGGGATCAGGGCCAGCGCCCGGGCCTGACGACCAGCGAGCGGGAGCGTCTCACGGCGCTGGAGCGCGAGAATCGCGAGTTGAAACGCGCCAATGACATCCTCCGGAAGGCCGCGGCGTTCTTCGCCCAGGCGGAGCTCGACCGCCGATGGAAGTGATGGTCGCGTGCGTCGATGCGCAGCGCGAGACGTATGGGGTCGAGTCGATCTGTGCGCACGTACCGATCGCCCCGTCGACGTATTGGCGCCTCAAAGCGCAGCAGGCCGATCCAACGCGCCGGTCGGTCCGGGCGCAGCGCGATGACGCGCTACGGCCCGAGATTCACCGCGTCTGGCACGAGCAGGAAGCGGTGTATGGCGTCGACAAGGTCTGGCGCCAGTTGCGCCGCGAAGCGATCCTCGCCGCGCGCTGCACCGTCGCCAGGCTGATGACGGACTTGGGGTTGTCGGGGGTGGTCCGTGGGGGCGGCTTCGTGGTCACGACGCGCCGCGGCGACGACAGCGGCCGGGCGCCCGATCTGGTCACGCGCAACTTCACGGCGACGCGGCCGAATCAGCGCTGGGTGTCGGACTTTACCTACGTCCACACGACGGACGGCTTCGTCTACACCGCGCTGGTGATCGACGTGTTCGCGCGCCGGATCGTCGGCTGGCGCGCGAACACGCGATGCGCACCGATTTGGTGCTCGACGCGCTGGACCAGGCGATTCATGACCGGTGCGACGACGACACGGGCGACCTGATCCATGACAGCGACAGGGGCGTGCAATACCTGTCCATGCGCCACACCGGGCGCCTGATCGATGCGGGCATCGATCAGGCGGTGGGCAGCCGCGGCGACTCGTATGACAACGCCCTCGCCGAATTCGTCATCGGTCTCTACAAGACGGAAGTGATTCGTCAACGCGAACGCTGGACCAGCCTCGAGGCCGTGGAGTTCGCCACGCTCCGTTGGGTCGACTGGTTCAATCATCGGCGGCTGCTCGGCCCGATCGGCTTCGTGCCGCCGGCCGAGCACGAAGCGCATTACTATGAGCAGGGCGCCGTCGCCTGACTCACACAATCCGCCCTCCGGCGCTCCCGGTACGGTTCACTAGAAGCGCATGTTCATGCCCACGACGACATCGGAGAGCTTGGGGCTTAGTCCCCCGGAATGCACGCCGATAAACTTCACCCAGAATTCGTGAGATGGCGTGACGTTGTAGTTAACGAACGAGAACAGCGTGCGCGATGGGTAGTAGCGACCGAATTGTTCGCCGCTATCCCCCGTCAAGGGCCAGCTGCCAAACACGCCGTAGCGGTACTTGCCGGTGACCATCACGTAGTCGCCCGAGATGGAGACCGACTGGAAGCTAATGGGCAGGTAGTACTGCAGGGACGGTTTGTCGCCACTGTCCGATACGTAAGTGGCACCCAGTCGGAGGATCGGCATCTGACTCCCGCCTTTGGGCAGCGCGCGGTACATCAACTGTGCACGGCCGACGCGGCGGCTGTTGCCGTCCGTGTAGTCGAAGTAGGAGTACGACGGGATGAAGTCGAACCTCCCGAACGGGATCTGGCCGCCCGCGCCGACTTCCCGGGTCAGCACCTTGTTCTTCACTGCCGTGTACGAATCCGGGGCGAAGTACTGCACGAGGTCGGTCTGGAGGTAGCTGTCGTGCTGCCCGGCGAACACGGAGTAATACTCGCGTCCGCGCTTGCGTTGCCAGGTCCCTTTCAGGTTCCACAGCGTGCGATCCGGCGCCTCCGGGTAGAAGGTGCGGTTGAGATAGATGTAACCGTCGAACTGTTTGTAGTTCGGCTCGAAGGTTGCGTTGACGGTGAGCTTGCGAAGCGCCGCGTCGTCGGACGTTCCCAGTCCGGAGGCCAAAAAGGACAGCGGATTCTTCGGGTTGTCGCCGTTGATGTTGTTCTTGAAGAAGCCGTCACCCACCCAGAATGTCGCCTTCCCATGCGGCGTGAAGAAGGCCGGGCCGCCACCATAGGTCACCAGAGAAGCGTCGAGGTTGTTGTTGTACCCGTGACCGAGCACGGTCCACATCGGTCGCTTGCCGAGCGCCACGCGGCGGAGACCGTCCTTGGCGTGCGCATTCGTGCTGTCCTGCGCGAGAACGGCCTTGAACAGTTTCTCCGCGTCGTACGGTCGCTCCGAGATGAGCATGAACTCGGCCCCGCCGAGCATCGCGCCCATCTGGGCCGCCGCAGGTTCGACGGCGACCGTGGGGCCAGCACTAGGGGCAGGGGGCGGCGTATCCTGGGCCGCTGCTACGGCAGCCACCAGGACCCACACGGTTCCCATCACCGCCGCCAACACGCGCCGGAATCTCGGACTCATCGTCGATCGATTTCCGGCGTAGTGTCCTTCAGTAAGCTTACTTCTCATCATAACGATCCCTTCACTTCACGTCCGCCGTGTCTGATGCCCTAGGTGAGAACGCCGAGTTCGTGCAGCAGCCCCAGGCTATCTTGCGCTACCCACATCTCGACGATCTTTCCGTCCTTGAGGCGAAATATGTCGATGCCCAGATCCGTGACACGCTGGTTGGTTGCCGGCCGACCCAGGAACTCCCCGGTGTTGGTCGCGACGTACGACCATCGGCTGACGACCTTGTCGCCTTCAGCGATCTCCTCGTGCAGCGTCATGTGCACGTCTGGAAATGCAATCAGCGCCGTCGCGAACCACTTCTTCAGCGTGGGGGGCTGGTGAGCCTGCCCCTTCGGGAAGTGCATGACTACTGGGTCGGCCGCAATCTCGTCGATGATCTCGCCCCTCTTCTCGTTCCAGAGCTCGAACCAATAACGCCGAACGACGGCCTTGTTTTCCTCAACCGTTCCCATGAATGGCTCCCGTTCTACCTCTGGTGCCAAGTCTCCGTTACTTGAGTGCCGAGCGCGCTTGGATGATGGCGAAACCGCCGACCGGTGGGTGGGTCCTTTCTGCCGCATCCGACAGGTCCGCACCCCACGGTCAGGCGCAAATGGCTTTACGCGGAACTACCGAGCTGCTGCATCAACCGGGCCCGATCCCAGACGTCCCAGAGCTCGACGACCTGTCCGCTGGACACACAGGAGATCGTCATGCCAAGCCTGTTGACTTTTTTCTGTGTCGGCAGCGTCCAGAATAGGTCGCCGGTGTGGGTTGCGATCGCCGACCAGCGCACGGCGGCTCGACCGCCGAGCTCCGCGAGTCCTCGATCGAATAGTGGATGTCCAAGACAGCACAACCCTCTGCGTCTCGCCGACTAATTATGGCGTTGAACAAGATATTGTCAAAGCACATTGGCATCACATGAACGCGTGTGTGTGCGGCGAACGCGATCTGCGCCAATCTCGCGCCGCGCACGCGCGTAGCCTGATCGGCGTTTCAAGTTCCAATTCGGTGCCGTGACGTGGCCCGCTATAATCACCCCGCGTCTGCAACGCTCCAAGGGGAAGGTCTTAGTGTCTGGAAAAATCGCTAGATTCGTCATTGCTTTTGTGGGCCTGACCACCGCATCTGCCGCCCAAGAGGTTCCGACCTTCAAGCTTGGCGCTCGCGTTCAGGGTTGGTTCGAATCGGTCGGGCGCACGGCCCCCGACGGAAGCACCGCCAAAGACTTCATCATCCGCCGCGGATACGTCTACGTAACCGGCACGTTCCCGGAGAAAATCAGTCTGTTCGGCCATATTGCGGGCGACCGCATTGGTCAGGGTGGGCTGGACAATCCGAGCCTTGGGCTGGGCACAGGCGTTGCCGTCCGGGACCTCTGGATCGCGTGGGAACCCACCCCGGCGTTTCGCGTCCAGATGGGGCGCATGTACATCCCATTCACGCGCGCACTGGGTACGGAGTCGGCATTCATGCTGCTGGGCGTCGACATGCCGTCCTCGCAGGGAGGCACCAGGGGCACGTCGTTCTACGCCAGCAAGGTCGGACGCGACGACGGCGCCGTGTTCTGGGGCACGCCACTCGCCGGGCACCTGCAGTATCGCTTTGGCGTGATGCACGGAGTCAAAGGTGCCGCCGATCCCTCCGACTCGCTTCGTCTGGTCGGTCGGCTCGCGCTCAGCTTTCTCGATTCCGAGACCACCTGGTTCAATCGAGGCACCTACCTGGGCACCAAGAAGGTGCTCGCCGTTGCCGTTGCCGTTGACCGCGAAGGAGGGCTCGCCCCATCTGGCGTGAAGCCGTTCGACTCCCGGAGCTGGACGACGGATGCGTTCTTCGATCATCCCATCGGACGTGGGGCGTTGACGGTTGAAGGATCGTTCACCGGCGTCAACGGTCTCACCCAGCCGATGCCGTCGGCTGGCCTCCACCCCGGCGACGATGCGCATATCGGTTACGCGCAGGCCGGCTATCTCCTTCCGCCGGCGACGGGCAAGGGCCGACTCCAGCTCTACGGCCGACTCGAGAGGGTTGATGGTGCTGGCGATGCAGGCACGACGGCGCCGGCGGTCGGCGCGAACTACTTCGTTCGCGGGCACGACATGAAGGTCACACTCGAATACAACCAGCTCGAACAGAAGTCGACTCCAACCGTGCGGGTCCTCACGTTTCAGGCGCAGGTCGGTTTCTGAGGCTGTGCTCGGCGCTCGCGCCCATGACGGGCGCGGCTGATCCGGCGGTGACGACGCGAGCCTCGTGTTTCGTTGCTTTGAATTGACAAGGGGGCGGTCGGGAAGCGCGATACAATCCGCGTTCGTCGGACTTCGCGAGACGAAGGTGGGAAGGGGCGGCGTGCACCCTCGAGACGACGCAGCGCAGTTCTGCGATGCGTCGAAGATTCACGGATAGACAACGGATAGACAACTGCACCGATCCCGCAAGAACGCCGGGTGGCCGTGCGCAAGGAGAGCTCGATATGTCGATTGAACAGAACAAACTGAACGTCTGGCGTTTTCTGGAAGATATCTGGAGCCAGGGCAACCTGGCCCTTTCGAATGAAATTCTGGCTCCCGACTTTGTCTTCCTTCTGGGCGTTCCGCCGTACAAAGTCGAAGGGCCCGAGGCCTTCAACCAGCTCGTGGTCAGGAATCGCACGGCGTTTCAGAACCTGACGTACGTCCCCGATCGTGAAGGCACTGTCGCAGAAGGCGACATGGTTGCTGCCCCTTGGTCGATGCACGCCAAGCACGTCGGCACGTGGGCCGGCATCACCGCGAGCAACAAGGATGTCGCCATCGACGGCATCACCCACTTCCGTTTCGTCGACGGCAAGATTGCGGCTGCCCGCGTCCAGAACGAAGCGCTCAGCCTGGTGCGCCAGTGCGGGGGTGTTGCACCGGCCGGCGAAGGCACGGAGTACAAGCTCGTTCAGGCCAACATCGCCCACGTCCGCCGCTACATCGAAGAGCTGTTGATGAAGGGGAACTTCGCGATCGCCAGCGAGCTGGTTGCGCCAGGATTTTCGATCGACCGCTCCGCGATGCCCGACGCAATTGCCGGCCCCGAGGGGCTCCACAAGCAGATGGACATGCTCAAGCTGGCGTTCCCCGACCTTGAGTTGCGTATCGCCGATCTGTTCGGCAATGACGATAAGGTCGTGGCTCGTTTCGAGGCGCCGGGGACGCACACGGGCGAGTTCGCGGGCATTGCTCCCACCGGCCGGAAAGTGATGTGGAAGGGCATCGTGATCTATCACGTGAAGGACAACAAGGTCACCCACGCCTGGGCGTGCTGGGACGACGTCGGTCTGGTCCAGGCCATCAGCAAGCCCTGACCGAACGCCAGCGCAGGTATGAGCGGGAACAGTTATGACACCACAAGAGAACAACGCAACAGCTAGACGCTTTTTTGACTCTGCATGGAACCGCGGTGATTTCTCCGTGCTTGATGAGCTCTTGACGTCAGACAGCATGGATTACTCGACGCTCCACGGCCAACCGGAGCAGGGGTCGGACAGCTTCAGGCAGATCATCAGCTCGTTCCGCACGGCGTTTCCGGACATCCATCTCACGATCGATGACGAAATCTTCACGGCGGACAAGGTTGTTCACCGGTGGACTCTCAGCGGCACTCACACCGGCCCCTTCATGGGCGGCCTGCCGCCGACCGGGAAGAAGGTGGAGTTCACCGGCACGACCATCGTTCAGATGAAGGACGGCAGAATTGCCGCTCGCTGGTCGAACCTCGACATGCTGCGCCTGCTCCAGCAACTGGGCATCGCGCCGGTCCCGGCTGGCAACTGACGCCAGTGAGCGCTTCATCTCCGCTCGAGCTCGTTCAGTACGCCTATCAGTCGTTCAGTCGGGGCGATATGGCGGGGATGCTGGCGGCAATGTCGACCGCCTTCGAGTGGGACTCCCGCTATTCCGCGGGGGTCCCGTTCGGTGGTGTCTGGCGGGGCCACGGCGGCGTATCCGAGTTCCTGAAGACATTGAGCGACGCCGTCGACGTGACTGCGTTCGAAATTCGAGAGTTCATCGCCCAGGGAGACAGTGTGGTGGTCCTGGGCTTCGATGAATCGCGGGTGAAGTCCACGGGACGCACTTTTCACAACGAGTGGGTCCACGTGTGGGCGGTGCATGACGGGCAGTTGGCCAGTGTGCGGACCTATAACGACACCGCCGCCGCCGCTGCGGCATTTGCCTGACCGCCTCTTGTCGGTTTGGTCCATTGGGCGGTTTCGGCCCGCCGCATGGCACGCAGCCTGAATCGCCTGACGTGGCAGTCGGGCCTTCGCGAGTGCGTTCGGTGCTCTGCGGCTCACACGGCTGTCACATTTTACCTTTCGTTTTCTGGGCTCGTGCGCGAGCCGTCGAGAGAGCATTCTGATGGAAATCAACTGGCTTAACCTGTTTCTGATCGTCCTCGTGTCGTGGTTTTCAGGAGCTCTGGTGATGAAGCTGGGCTACCCGCACGTGATCGGAGAGCTGCTGGCCGGCATCATCTTCGGCCCACCGCTGCTTGGCCTGGTTCATGGCGACGCTGCCATCACGTTGCTTGGACGGATGGGCATCCTGATGATGGTGCTGTTCATCGGCACCCGCGTGGACCCGAAGGATCTGCTGAGGTCCGCGGGGGGAGCGATCCTGCCGACGGTTGGCGGATTCCTTGTGCCGTTTGTGCTCGGCTACTTCGCTGCCACGATGTTGCTCGGCGGCAATACCAACGCCGGACTGCTGGTGGGCACCGTGATGGGGACAACGGCCCTGGTCACGATGTCGCGGTTCGTGACGGACCTGAACCTGCTCGACACGAAGCTCGGTCAGACGCTGATGGCGATCGCGCTCCTTTCCATCATCGTCGTGCTCGTCACCTTCTCCGCCATCCTCGGGATCGTCGACTCCGGTGGCGTCAAGGCCGCCGGCATCGCGCTGGTGCTGGGAAAGGCCATCGCGTTTCTCGTCCTGGTCGTCCTGCTGGGTGTGTACGTGTTCCCCTTGCTCGGCCGTCTCCACGGCAAGGTCGCGCGGCATCCGGGTTCTACTGACGAGTTGACGATCGCCGTGCTGTTCGCCGTCGGGATCGCGTTCCTGGCCGAGAGCTTCGGGCTGAGCTTCATCCTCGGGTCGTTCCTCGCGGGCCTGTTCCTCCGCGAGGACATGTTCGAGAAGGGCACCTTCGCGAACGTGCTGTCGGCGGTGCGCGACGTATCGCTCGGATTCTTGGCCCCGATTTTCTATGTAAGCGCCGGCTTCAACGTGTCGTTCGCCGTGTTGCGAAACCCGCTCCTGGTGGGCACTGTGGTGGTGGTGGCGCTCTTAGGCAAGTTCCTCGGCGGATTGCTGTCGTCTTTGGTTGGCGGAAAGTCGTGGCGCGAAGCGGCGGTGACCGGCGTGGGCATGAACGCGCGGGGAAGCATCGACATCATCGTGGCTGGCGTGGCGCTGGACAGGGGCATCATTGCCCGCGATTTCTACACGGCGCTGATCACGATGATTTTCTTCGCCAACCTGGTCGTGCCGATCCTGCTCAGGTCGGGCCGCGACTGGCTCGACAAGCGTGGTGAACTACCGCGCGTTTCCGCAAATCCCGCGAACGCCGCGAAGGCGGCCACCGCCTGACCATGGACGTCCAGGCCAGGCGCCTCATTCTGGTTCCCCGCATGTCCGGTTCGCCGCGGAGCGATTGGTACCCGTGGCTCGAACGGCAGTTGCGGTCGCACGCGCCCCAGTTGTTCGACGAGGTGATCGTGCCCGCCATGCCTCGCCCCGCTGAACCGGTCATCGAGGAGTGGGTGGAGACGCTCGCGCCGATTGTCGGATCCGATAGTGAGACGCTCGCGCGCACTGTTCTGGTCGGCCACAGCGTAGGGTGCCTGGCCGCCTTGCACTACCTGCAGACGCTGTCGGCTGGCGCGAGGCTCGGCGGCGTGCTCTGTGTCGCCGGCTGGTGGTGGGTCGATCGGCCCTGGGATGCCCTGGTTCCCTGGATCGAGACGCCTCTCGATCTCGAGCGCGTTCGAGCCGTGATGGGCACCTGCGTGTCGGTGATCTCGGACGATGACCCGTTTGTGGAAGACACGGCGGCAAACACGCGGGCGTGGCAGGAAAAACTCGGCGCGAAGGTCGTGGTGGTCCGTGGCGCCCAGCATTTCAACGGGGCACAGCAGCCTGCGGTCTTCCGGGCGCTCGTCGAGATGTGCGGGGGCGAGGCGGATGCCTAGATTTAACGAGTCTTGCTTATGATTCTCGTGATTGGCGCGACGGGCAACACCGGTCGATTGATCGCTCTTGGCGCCCGCGCCGCTGGAGCGCCGGTGCGCGCTCTCGTCCGGAACCCATCCAAGGCCACCGACCTCGCAGCGGCTGGCGTGGAGGTCGTCACAGGCGATCTCGACGACGCGGCCAATCTCGCCGCCGCGATGCACGGCGTAGAGAAGATGTACATCGTGACGTCGCCCGATCTCCGATTGGCGGAGGTGCAGATCGCCGCGATCACCGCAGCCAAGGCGGCCGGCGTCCGGCACATCGTCAAGTCGTCGGTTCTGGGCGCGACGGCGGACGCTCCGGTGCTCACGGCGAGGCTCCATCATCAGGCCGAGGAAGCCCTCGAGGCCTCGGGCATCGACTGGACCGTTCTGCAACCAAATTCATTCATGCAGAATTTCATTGGGTTCGCCCAGACGATCGCGACCCAGGGGGCCATCTACGCTCCGGTTGGACACGGCCGCGTGAGCCATGTGGATATTCGCGACATTGCCGATGCTGCGGTCGTGACGCTGATGACGCCCGGGCACGAAGGCAAGCGGTACGTCATTACGGGTCCCGAAGCCCTCTCGTACGACGACGCCGCACGGCTGATCGGGGAAGCGACTGGCAAGGGTGTGACGTTTGTCGATGTCCCACCGGATTCCGCGCGACAGAGCATGCTGGCGAGCGGGATGCCTGCGTGGTTTGTCGACGATCTCGTCACGCTGATGAGCGTGGTGTACGCACAGGGCTACGGAACCACGGTCACCGACGACCTCGTGCGGGTCACGGGCCGCCCGGCCCGGACCTTCGCGGCGTTCGCGGCTGAATCCGCGACGCTGTTCGCGGGGCGATGAGCACGCGACCACCGCGCGCACCTGGTCTCATGGTCGCACAGCAACGTCATCGGTTCGTGTTATAAGAAAAAGTCTTCGGGATTCCGCACAAGGAGGCGTTGGATGACGCAACGCACGCTTCACGTGCAGAACTGCGAATCTGGAAGGCCTGTGACAGTAGGAGACCCCGAGTGATGAGTCGAACAACCGGAAAGATCAAATCGCGTTCAGGTGCGGCTGGTCCGCAGAGCGACCAGGTCGCATCCCAGAGCGGAGCCCCTTATGCCACGGGGCCAGGCCGCCCGCACCCGCTCGGGGCCACCGTCCATCCGGGTGGCGTGAATTTCGCGTTCTTCTCCCAGCACGCCACCGGGCTCGAACTGCTGCTGTTCGACGAGCACGACGATCCGGAACCGGTGCAGCGCATTGCGCTCTACCCGGAACGGAACAAGACCTTCCACTTCTGGCACGTCGACGTGAAGGGCCTGAAGCCTGGCATGCACTACGCGCTGCGGGTCGATGGGCCGTGGGCACCGCACGACGGGCACCGTTTCAATCGCAACAAGGTGCTGCTCGACCCGTACGCCAAGGGCAACACCAACAATCTCTGGGACCGGGTCGCGGCGTGTGGCGCCGACGACAACCTCGCCACGTCGATGCGCAGCACCGTCCTCGACACGGCCGACTACGACTGGGAAGGCGACGCGCCGCTGAATCGGCCGATGAGCGAGACGGTCATCTACGAGATGCACGTCGGCGGCTTCACGCGCCACCCGAGTTCAGGGGTCGATCACCCGGGCACGTTCGCCGGGGTGGTGGAGAAGATCCCCTACCTGCAGTCGCTCGGTGTCACCGCGGTCGAACTGCTGCCGGTGTTCGAGTACGACGAGACCGAAATCATCCGGATGGGGGCGGACGGCAAGCCGCTGTTCAATTACTGGGGATATAGCACCGTCAGCTTCTTCGCACCGCACCGCGCCTACTGCAGGTCGCCCGAGGAAGGGACGCACCTCACCGAGTTCCGCGACATGGTGAAGGCGCTGCACAAGGCCGGCATCGAGGTGCTGCTCGACGTGGTGTTCAATCACAGCAACGAAGGCAATCACCAAGGCCCGACGATCAACTTCAAGGGGCTCGACAACAGCATCTACTACCACACGGTCCAGAACGACCGGCAGTACTACATGGACTACTCGGGTTGCGGCAACACACTCAACTGCAACCACCCGATCGCCGAGAAGATGATCGTCGAGTGCCTGGAGTACTGGGTGCGTGAGATGCACGTCGACGGCTTCCGCTTCGACGAAGGGTCGATCCTGGCGCGCGGCCAGGACGGCGCGCCAATGGCCTACCCGCCGGTCATCTGGGATATCGAACTCTCGGAGACCCTGGCCGACTCGAAGATCATCGCCGAGGCCTGGGACGCGGCCGGCCTCTACCAGATCGGCTACTTCCCCGGCTTCCGCTGGGCGGAGTGGAACGGCAAGTATCGCGACGACATCCGGCGCTTCCTGCGCGGCGAAGGCGGCCTGGTCGGCGCGATCGCCAACCGGATCGGCGGCTCGTCGGACCTTTACGAGTCGTCGGGGCACCTGCCGATCAACAGCATCAACTTCATCAACTGCCACGACGGCTTCACGCTGAACGACACCGTGTCGTACAACGAGAAGCACAATCTGGAAAACGGTGAAGGGAACAACGACGGCGTCGACGACAACATGTCGTGGAACTGCGGCGTCGAGGGACCGAGCGACGACCCGGGCGTCGAGGCGTTGCGCGAGCGGCAGATCAAGAACGCGTTCACGATGCTCATGCTGTCGCGCGGCGTGCCGATGATCGTGGCCGGCGACGAGGTCCGGCGGACACAGGGCGGCAACAACAACGCCTACTGCCAGGACAACCCGATCAGCTGGTTCGACTGGTCGCTTCAGGCGAAGTACCCGGGCGTCCTGCGGTTCTTCAGCCAGCTGATCGCGTTCCGCAAGCGGATGAGCGCTGTGCATACGCCACGGTTCTTCACCGGGACGGCCAACAGCCGCGGCCTGAAGGATCTCGTGTGGCACGGCACCACCCTCGGCCCGCCCGTGTGGGACGATCCGAACGGCCATGCCGTCGCCTTCACGCTGGCCGGGTTCGGCGATGACCCGGACATGCACGTGATGCTGAACATGCACTGGGATTCGCTTGACTACGAGTTGCCTGCCGTCCCTGGGCGGCGGTGGCACCTGGCCGTCGACACCAACGCGCCGTCACCGGGCGACATTGTCGAGGCCGGGCAGGAGCGCCCGATTACGGCCGCGACGCACCGGGTCACGGGCCGCAGCATTGTTGTGCTGATTTCGCGATAGCGCATGAATTTCTACCCACATAAAGAGGAGCACCGATAGATGGACGTCAAGAACTCGGTTTCGAATACGACAGGACTAGGCTTCGCATTCTCGGACACCGTGGCCGGATACGTCACCGGCGTCGACGCCGACCGTAACGGATTCCGCGTCGCCACGTCGGATGGCCGGGAATTCCAGATTCGCTTCTCGGGCTCATGCTACGGCGAGTTGGCGCGCAATCTCGGCGAGTCGTACATCGACTGCACCGGGCAGATGCGCGACATGCTGCAGGTCGGCCGCTTTCTGTACTCCTACGGCGTGTTCTACCCGGACGTGCCGATGGCGCTCGAGGCGGAGCACCTCGTGTTCGTCGGCCGCGGCCCGACGGAGTTCGTGTTCGAACGGCCCGACTATTGGGTGCGCCAGATTCAGGAACTGGGCAATTTCTACTTCCGCGCCCAGTTCGGCGACGGCCCGGTCGACTACCGCAACTACCGCACGTCGCTCGACCTGTACGGCCGCAAGATCGATTCGACCCGCCAGGAGACCGACACGATCTCGCGCCTGATCTTCGGCTTCGCCTCGGCCTACCTCCTCACCGGTGACGAGCGCTTCCTCGAATCGGCCGAAAAGGGCAGCGACTACCTGCGCGAACACTTCTGCTCGGTCGACACGGTCGAGGACACCTGCTACTGGTACCACGCCATCGACTTCGCCGAGGCGAAGGGCAAGAAGATCCTGAACTCGGACATGGCCGACGTGCCCGGCATGCGCCGCTCCTCCAGCGCCCCCGTCCGCGAGCGCAAGCTGCTCTCGTCGGAGTTCGGTGACGACTGGGATGCGATCCCGGCGTATGAACAGATCTACGCGCTGGCCGGCCCGACGCAGACCTACCGCATCACGGGCGACCCGAAGATCCGCAAGGACATCGACCGCACCCTGAACATGTTCAACCGCTACTACCGCGACTACGAGGGTGGCGGCTACTTCTCGCACATTGACCCGGTCACCTTCGACCCGAAGGCCGAGTCGCTCGGTCGCAACCGCGGGAAGAAGAACTGGAATTCGGTCGGTGACCACGCCCCGGCGTACCTGATCAACCTGGCGCTGGCGACGAACGAACCCGAGCACCTCGAGATGCTCATCGACACGGCGACCACCATCGCCACGCGCTTCCCGGACTACGAGAACAGCGCGTTCGTCCAGGAGAAGTTCCACGAGGATTGGAGCGCCGACCGGACGTGGGGCTGGCAACAGAACCGCGGGGTCGTCGGACACAACCTCAAGATCGCCTGGAACCTGATGCGCATGGTGAATGCGAAGCAGGACGACAGCTACGTGGCGCTCGCCGAGAAGATCGCCGGCCTCATGCCGAAGCACGGCGGCGACCCGCAGCGTGGCGGCTGGTACGACGTGGTGGAACGCGCCCTGCCGGAAGGGCAGTCGATCCACCGCTTCGCCTTCCACGACCGCAAGGCGTGGTGGCAGCAGGAACAGGGCATCCTGGCGTACCTGATCCTCCACGGTTCGCTGAAGAAGCCGGAGTACCTGAAGCAGGCGCGTGAGTCGTCGGCGTTCTACAGCGCGTTCTTCCTCGACCACGATTCGGGGGCCGTCTACTTCAACGTCCTCGCCAACGGCATGCCGTTCCTGCTCGGCACCGAACGCAACAAGGGCAGCCACTCGATGAGCGGCTACCACTCGTTCGAGCTGTGCTACCTCGCGGCGGTCTACACGAACCTGCTCATCACCAAGCAGCCGCTCGATCTGCACTTCAAGCCGAAGCCGGGCGCGTTCAAGGGCAACATCCTGCGCGTCGCGCCGGACATGCTGCCGAAGGGCAGCATCAAGATCGAGTCGGTCACGGTCGACGGCAAGGAATACAGCGACTTCGACGCCGCGAACCTCACGGTCACCATCCCGCAGGCTGATGACCAGGTGAAGATCGTCGTGCGTATCGCGCCGACCGAGGGGCTGTCACACTTCAGCGCACACGCCACAGTGGACAAGGGGGTCGCGACGCTGACCCTGGCGGGCGACGCCGACCACATGGCGGTTCAGGCGCTGCAGGCCAAGCTTCAGGAGGTCATCGCCGCCCAGCCCGAGACGCTCATCATCCGCGTCAAGGAACTGAAGACGCTGACCCCGGGTGCGATTCGCGCCCTCATCTTCGGCAAGCAGAAGCTGCGAACCGATGAGGACGTTCAGGTAATCGGAGCGAACCAGGCGGTCAAGGACGCCCTGAACGCGACCGAATTCGGCGAAAGTCTCACTTTCGTCGACTAACAGCCGTCCCGCAGCACGCAGGACCGAGAGAAGGCCGCCGGGTTTACCCCGGCGGCCTTTTTTTGTTTTCGATGCGCTATGATCGACAGCGCTTTCGTCATGGCGCACGTGGTCTTCATCAGTTATGCGTCGAAAGACGCGGTTGTCTCGAACGCGATCTGCGCGGGTCTCGAGCAGCGCGGCATTCCGTGCTGGATCGCCCCCCGCGACATCGTGCCTGGCGTGCCGTGGGCCGAGTCGATCATCGACGCCATCGAAGGCTCGCGCGTCATGCTGCTGGTCTTCAGCGAAGCCTCCAACAAGTCGGTCCAGGTGCAGCGCGAGGTCGAGCGCGCCGTCCACAAGGGGCTGTCGCTCATGCCCGTCCGCATCGAGAACGTGATGCCGACCCGGACGATGGAGTACTTCATCAGCTCGCAGCACTGGTTCGACGCGACGCTCCAGCCGATCGACCAGCACCTCGAGCGTCTCGTCCAGGGCGTCAACGCGCACCTGAAGCGGCCGGGCATCGAGGGCGACCTGATCCCAGACGGCGTCGACGCGCCAGCGCCCCTCGCTCCCTCGCCAGCCGCGGCCGCCGCGCCGCCGCCTCCGCCGGCCTCGCTCGAACCGTCCAAGGAATCGCCGCTGGTGGTGGGCAACTACGACCTCACGAAGGTGGTCGCGATCGGTCGCTTCGGCAGCGTCGTCTATGCCGGCGAACACCGAATGCTCGGCAGTCCGGTCGCGGTGCGCGTCTACCGGCCGACCGACAAGGACAACAAGGAGGCCATTCGTGCCAGGTTCCTGCGTGAGGCGCGCGCCCTGCAGGTGATGCACCCGAACATCATCCACGTCCGCGATTTCGGCGAGACGACGGACATGATGTACGTGGTGACGGACCTGCTGGCAGGCGTGAGCCTCGGCGAACTCGTTCGCCTGGACGGCGGCCTCGCCATCCCGAAGCTGACGCAGTTCGTGCGCGAACTGAGCGAGGCGACCGAGGCGGTGCACGTGCACGGCGGCTTCATCTCGGGGCTGCATCCGGAAATCATTCGTGTGGTGCGGGAGCCGGGCAAGAAAGAGCACCTCGCCATCTCGAGCGCCGGCATCGGAGGCATGCAGGATCTGCTGTCGACAATGAACGAGGCGACCTTGCGGGGGCAGGCGGCGCCGCACGAGTTGTCGTACGTTGCGCCGGAACTGCTGATGGGGAATCCGGCCGACCAGCGTGCCGACGTCTTCACGATCGGTGCACTGATGTACTACATGGCCACGGGACGGCCGCCCTACCCGGCGGAGTCGTTCCCGCAACTGCTTGGCCGCATGCTCATGACCAAGCCGCCGGACGTGGCGACGGAGCGTCCCGACCTCGGGACCGAGGCGGCGGCGATGATCATGCGCTGCATCCTGGCCGACGCGAACAGCCGGTTTGCCACGGCGTCGGAAGTGACGGCGGCGTGGCTGGCCGCGGCGCAGACCCCGTTGGCCTAGCGCCGCCAGTCTGGGCGCCGTCGCCCGCGCCGCTCATCCCGAGTGCGGCACTTCGAGCGGACGCTCGCGGTGCAGCAGTACCCAGTCGCCGTTCTCCTCCAGCGCTTCCTGACCCAGTTCGCGTAGCAGCGCCGCCCCATCCTCGAGCTTCCCGGCGTCCAGTTGCGCCGACAGGTGCGTCTGCGCCGCGTCGAACAGCTCGCTCATGCGCCCGAACTGTTTCGCATGCTCTGAGTGGGCCATCTGCTGGTTGTAGCCGTGACGCAGGCCGGCGACGACCGCCAGGGTCACGATAACGACCATGATGATCCCGTGCGTCAGCGGTTCCTCGACCCAGTGCTTCACCGCTTCGAGTGCGTGAATGGGCACGAGGAGTGGCACCGTCAGCACCACGGCGAGCAGCATCGCCATCGCCACGCTGATCCGCACCAGCCACTCGATCTTCTTCTCTTCGTCCTCGAGCGTCGCCTGCTCACGGCGCGCCTTCGACGCGAAGTAGTTGCGCTGCTCGAAGACCCAGTTCCGGGCGACGTAGTCCAGCCGCTCTGGCAGGAGGCCCTCCACCGCTTCGTGCGCCTCGTTGGCCGACGACTCGGTATCCCAGGCCCGGAGCGCGTTGCGAATCCACTCCAGCGCCCCGCGCTGCTTGCGCAGGTAGTGATCCGCGACGTCGCCCTGCACGCCGGCCACCTGCCAGAAGAACTGGATGCGCAGCGCCTCGGCCAGCGCCCGGTAATCCTGGTGCTTGTTCTGGTAGTCCTGCTCGGTCGCCTCGCGATGGATCCAGTAGCTGGCGACGATGGACGAGGCGAGGAAGAGCAGGAGGAGCCATGGAACCGCGATCAGCCGTTCACCGAGCGAAGGATGTTCTGAGATATGCGGGTGCGGCAGCGAGTGGAACAGGTTGAAGAACAGCGCCGACACGAACACCCACAGGAACAGCTTCCGCGACGCCGCCCTGGTGTAGGTGGCGAAGTGCAGCGCCAGGGTGTCCGCGACGGCGTAGCGCTCCATGGTCATCTGCGCCGAGGCGGGCAGCGAGCGCGCCGCCGCATCGACCTCGTGCTCCTTGACGTTCAGCAGGTACGACGTGCTGGTGACGCGAGCCGGTGCCAACTGCGCGTCGAAGTGCAGCGCGTCCTCGTTGAACCGGTCCATCCACCCCTCGCGTTCATCGAACGACGCCGCGGTCTGACGGGTGGGCAGGAGCAGCTCCGACGCCAGCGCCTTCGGCGGCACCGGCTGGCCGATGCGCGGCGTCACGAGGTGATACACCCGTCCGCTGCTGGAATAGCTGAGCGGGCTGGCCGACGTCGGCTCGTAGCTCGGGGGCACGCCCTCGAGCCTGAACCGGACCACTTCCGCCGTGCCGCCCACCTTGTCGTGGCCCGCATCGCTCGCGCCGTCCCAGAGGGCGAGGAACACCTGGCTCTGCCGGGCGATGAGCGCACCGACCTGGGCGTACTGACGGTTCCGCTGATCGCCGTACTGCCTGATTCCCTGGTCGGTGTTGCCGCGCATCAGCGGCAGCACGTACGAACTTTCCGCGCGGCCGAGCAGGCGGCGGAACTCGGCCAGCGACGCCTCGCTGGCGAAGTCCTGCTCGTAAAGGTCGAGCGGCAATGGCAGTGGCACCACGAGGCGGACACCGAGTTCGAGGGCGACGCGCGCGACCAGGCGGTCGCTGCCTTCCGCGAGTGGCGACAGCAGCAGCAGCGGCGTGTGCGGATGCGCGTGCTTCACGTCTTCGATGAGGCGTCGCACCAGTCCTTCGAGCGCGTGCGTGTCCTCGGGGCGCAGATCACGATGGCCGGTGACGCCGACGATCAGCGGTAGCGGCCCAGGCATCTGGCCGGTGCCTGGGTGCCGGACTCGCTTGGGACGCCGGTGGCCGTGCGCGGTGTGTGGCGACGACGAATGTTCGCTGTTCATGCTTTGTAACGGTGTGCGGTGAAGCCCGCGCGATTCAGGAAGAACGGCAGTCGGCGCACGGAACTCCTGTTGATGTCGCGAGCCGATTCATCGAGGTCGGCCCATGAAACAAGGCTGGGATTGGTCTTCAGTGCCGGGTCGCGAGGTCCGCGCTTCCAGCCCTGCGCTCGGCGTTCGGCCACCCAGCGCTCGTGCTCCATCTCGGCCAGTTGCTCCACCTCGGCCGGAGCAAAGGTGAACGCATCGCCTTCGAGCGCGGTGAGCGGCACGATGTGGCAGTGCACCACTTCGAGCTTCGTCGCGATGTGGTCCGCCTGCCGTCGATTCGATTCCTTGAGATCGAGCGCCAACTCATCCCACGGAACGGCCGATGGGCTCTGGCTTCTGGACGCCTGTGCCAGATAGTCCTGGTGCAGCGCTCGCGCCAGCACCTCGTTGGTGCCGCGCAGTACGAACTCCGGGCTGCAGGCCTGCTCGAGCAGGCTGAAGACGTGCAGGTGCGACGCCCCTCGTGCCCCCTCATTGCCGACGGCGCGCAGTAGGGCTGCCAGTCCCGCTGCGCGGTTCGTCCGCACCATCACGTGCACACCGTACTGCCGCAGGTGATTCAGCAGCAGCAGCGCGGTGGAGATTGCCAGCCCTTCCTCGTCGACGCAGACGTAAGCGTGGGTCACCGCGCAGTGGCCCGCATCGTCGAACAGGAACGCACCGCGCTGGAAGGTCGTCGACCGCAGGTCCATCGCATGCGCCGAGATCGCGGCGAGCGTGCGCAGTTCGGGGTTCCGGTGATACAGATCCTCCCTAACGCGGTCGACGTCGGCATCGACGAGGGCGATCGGCAACGGCGGCTTGGCATCGCCGTCCACGTCCTGCCACTGCCGCACCATGTGCCCGATCAGGTGCTGTGCGAGCGCACCGGAACCGACGATGAGGACGCGAGGCGGAGTGCGGGGCGCGTCGGTCCCTCCCGCGAACGGGGAGTAGCGGGCGAGCAGGGCGCGGGCGCCGAGTTCGGCCACATTGAAGAACGCGAGCCGTACGCGGTCCTGCGTGCCGACGTCCCAACTACGCAGGGCGTACCAGAGTTCCGGGTCTTCGATCTGCGCCGAGCACGACACGCTGGCCGTCGAGTCGAGCACCAGGGCTCGCGCGGCGGCGGCAATCTCCACGTTGGTCGCATCGGCGCCGGTGACGATCACGATGTGCGCGGCACGGTCGACCCGCGCCCGGCGCAATACCTCGGTCCGCGCGGCATCCCCTATCAGCACCACGGCACCCGCCTCGCGGGCTGCGCCGATGCGTGAGTTGTCCTCGGCTTTCTCGATGGCCAGCACCGTGTAGCCGTCGCGCTGGAACGCCTGGGCCAGCAGCGCACCGGTCGAGCCGAGGCCGCAGATCACCACGTGGCCGTGCATGCCCCTGACCCGGAGGGCGTCGAGGCGATCGAACTTGATGAGGTAGGCGGCGATGGAGGCGGTGAACACGCCAAGCGCACCGATGCCGGCGAACATCAGCAAGGCGCCCACCAGGCGGCCGGCAACGGTGACAGGGAAGATGTCGCCGTAGCCGACGGTGGTGACAGTGACGATCGCCCACCAGAGGGCGTCGCCGTAGCTGTCGAGGTTCTGGTTGGTGCCGATTTCGGCCGCGTAGAAACCGGTTGCGCTCGTCAGAATGACGAGCGCAACGATCCCCAGCACATAGACAATGTATGACCTCATCGAGCAGCGGGTCCTCGAGGGAAGGCTGCGCCGCGCGGACGTGCGCGTCCGCGCGAACGATTCAGCGGGAAGCCGCCTGTTGCTTGACGCGTTCCGCCGCGGCCGCGGCCGCCGCCGCGTCGCCGAGGTAGTAGTGACGGATCGGCTTCAGGTCGGCGTCCAGTTCGTAGACGAGCGGAATACCGGTCGGGATGTTGAGCTCGACGATTTCCGATTCCGAGACGTTATCGAGGTGCTTCACCAGCGCTCGCAGGCTGTTGCCGTGTGCCGCGATGACGACGCGCGTGCCGCTTGTGATGGCCGGCGCGATCGTCCCGTGCCAGTAGGGAAGAAAGCGGGCGACCGTATCCTTCAGCGACTCGGCCAGCGGCAGGTCCGCGGTGCCGAGGCCGGCGTAGCGCGGGTCCTTCGCCGGATGGCGCTCGTCGTCGAGGGCGAGCGGCGGCGGCGGGATGTCGTAGCTGCGGCGCCACACCAGCACCTGCGCGTCGCCGTGCCTGGCGGCCGTTTCCGCCTTGTTCAGTCCCTGCAGCGCGCCGTAGTGCCGTTCATTGAGGCGCCAGTTCTTGTCGATCGGGATCCACATCTGATCGAGCTGGTCGAGCGCGATCCACAGCGTGCGGATGGCGCGCTTCAGCATGGACACGTAGGCCTGATCGAATACGAAGCCCTCGGCCTTCAGCAGACGGCCGGCTTCGGCGGCTTCCTCGCGGCCCTTGTCCGACAGGTCGACATCGGTCCAGCCGGTGAAGCGGTTCTCCTTGTTCCACGTGCTTTCGCCGTGACGCAGCAATACGAGCTTGTACATTATCGGAAATACCTTTCACCGCGGAGGACGCCGAGGGCACCGAGTACCCTCGGCTGGCTCCGCGAGCCTCCGTGTCCTCCGTGGTGAGTGACGCGTCAGCGGTTGCCGAGTGCTCGGATGGCGCCACGCCCGGCGTACACCGCGGTTGACCCGAGTTCTTCCTCGATACGCAGCAACTGGTTGTACTTGCAGGTGCGATCCGAGCGGCTGGCCGAGCCGGTCTTGATCTGGCCCGCGGCCGTGCCCACCGCCATGTCGGCGATCGTCGCGTCCTCGGTTTCACCCGAGCGGTGCGACATGATCGTGGCGTAGTTGGCGTCGGCGGCTATGCGCACCGCATCGAGCGTTTCGGTGACGGTGCCGATCTGGTTCAGCTTCACCAGCAGGCCGTTGGCCACCTTGTCCGCGATACCGCGCGTGAGGATCTCCGGGTTGGTGACGAAGACGTCATCGCCGACCAACTGGACCTTGTCGCCGATCGCTTCGGTCAGTTGCTGCCAGCCGGTCCAATCGCCTTCGGCGATGCCGTCCTCGATCGACATGATCGGATACTGGCGGATCCAGTCGGCGTAGAGCTCGACCATCTGTGCCGACGTGCGCTCGGGCTCGCCCGACTTCTTGAAGACGTACCGTCCGCCGCCGCTTGTCCCGAGCGACGTCGAGGGGGCCCAGAGTTCGCTAGACGCCACATCGAGCGCGATGAAGACGTCCTGGCCGGCCTTGAGGCCGACCTTGCCGATGGCTTCGAGCACCACTTCCACCGCTTCGCGATTCGACTTCAGGTTCGGCGCGAAGCCACCTTCGTCACCGACGCCCGTCGACTGCCCGCGTCCCTTGAGGATGCCGCGGAGGGCGTGGAAGATCTCGGCACCGGTCCGAAGTGCTTCGGCGAAGGACGGGGCGCCGACCGGCATGACCATGAATTCCTGGAAGTCGACGCTGGAGTCCGCGTGGGCGCCGCCGTTCAGGATGTTCATCATCGGCACGGGCAGCGTGTAGTGGCTGGTGCCGCATAGCGCGCCGATGTGCTTGTAGAGCGGCAGCCCCTTCGCGAGCGCCTCGGCCCGCAGCGCGGCCATGGAGACGCCGAGCAGGGCGTTGGCGCCGAGGCGGGCTTTGGTCGGCGTGCCGTCGAGCGCGATCATCGCGTCATCGAGCGCGCGCTGGTCGAGCGCCTGGCCGACGAGCGCGCTGGCGAGTTCGCCGTTGACGTTCGCAACCGCGTGGCGGACACCCTTGCCAAGGTAGCGCGCCTTGTCGCCGTCTCGCAGTTCGAGCGCTTCGCGCTCACCGGTGGAGGCGCCGGAGGGAACGGCGGCGCGTCCCATTGCGCCCCCTTCGAGGGTGACATCCACTTCCACGGTCGGGTTGCCGCGTGAATCCAGAATCTCGCGGCCGTGCACTCGGGTGATTTTCACGGTTAGGCTCCTCCACGACGCCGGTCGCCTTCGGCCTCGTAGCGCAAGGCTTCGTCGCTGATCGGCGCGGTGAATAGTTCGTCGTCGGCGGTGACAACCACCACACCGTCCTCAGTAACGGTGTGCCGCCGGCGATCTTCTTCAAGGTTGTAGCCGATGAGCGCGCCCCGCGGAATGAGCAGGTCGCGATCGATGATGGCGCGCCGGATGCGGGCGTGCCGTCCGACGCGCACACCGGGCATCAGGATGGATTGCTCGATGTGGCAGAAGCTGTGGACCCGTACGTTCGGGCAGAGCACGCTGCCGTAGATGCTGCTGCCGGACACGATGCAGCCGGGCGAGACGATGGAGTCGAGCGCCTGGCCGCAGCGATGGCCCGTCTCGGCGAAGACGAACTTCGCCGGCGGCGCCTGCGGCTGATAGGTGCGCAGCGGCCATTCCGGATCGTAGAGATTGAACTCCGGGTTGACCTGGCAGAGGTCCATGTTCGCTTCGAAGTAGGCGTCGAGCGTGCCGACGTCGCGCCAGTACTTCGAGGCCTTTTTGTTCTCGTCGTAGAACCGATAGGCGAAGACCGGCACCTTGTGGATGAGCGCCGGAATGATGTCCTTGCCGAAGTCGTGCTTGGTCGGCTGGCCGGCGTCCTCTTCGAGGACCTTCACCAGCGCGTCGGTATCGAAAATATAGACGCCCATCGAGGCCAGCGCGACGTCCGGCGACTCGGGGATCGGGGTCGGCTGCTGCGGCTTCTCTTCGAAGCCGGTGATCCGTTCCTGCGCGTCGATGGCGACGACGCCGAACTGGGTGGCTTCGTGCAGCGGCACTTCGATGGTGGCGATGGTGGCCGCCGCGCCGCGCTCCTGGTGGAACCGGAGCATGCGCGAGTAGTCCATCTTGTAGACATGATCGCCAGACAGCACGATGACGTAGCGCGGGTTCTCGCGAATGATGGAGTAGAGGTTCTGGTACACGGCGTCCGCCGTGCCCTGATACCAGTGCTCGCCCACGCGCTTCTGGGGTGGCAGGATCTCGATGAACTCGCCGAGTTCCTCCGAGACGACATTCCAGCCCATGCGGATGTGCCGGTTCAGCGAGAGCGACTTGTACTGCGTGGCGATGTAGATGTGCCGCAGCCCCGAGTTGATGCAGTTGCTCAGGGAGAAGTCGATGATGCGGTACGGGCCGCCGAAGTAGACGGCCGGTTTCGCCCTGTCCTTGGTGAGGGGCGAGAGACGCTCGCCGGCGCCGCCGGCGAGGATGACTACAAGGCTGTCGTCGAGCAACGCGGCCATGAGGCTCAGGTCCTTCGGAGAATGACGCGAGCCGGTGCGCCGTCGGCTCCGACCAGGGCGAGTGGCAGACAGTACATCTCGTAGGCGCCCGGTTCCACATCCCGAAGGTTCAACCCTTCGATGACGATGGTGCCGGCGCCGAGCAGGACGTGATGTGCGGGTGCGCCTGGCGTCTTGTACGGTTCCACGGACAGATAGTCGACCCCCAGCACTTTCACGCCCCGGTCGACCAGGAACCTGGCGGCGCCTTCGGAGACGCCGATGAAGTCCTGATGGAAGTCCGGCGTACCCCAGAGGCGGGAATTGGCGGTCTTCAGCAGCAACCGCACGTCTTCGCGCAGGTCGAAGCCGGCCAGGTCCTCGGCCGTCACCGTCTTCCGGGTGGTCAGTTCGACCACGCGGGTCCGCCCGCAGAGCAGTTCGAGCGCCAGGCTCTCTACGCCGCCGCCGTCATCGAAGAAGTGGCGGGGGGCGTCGACGTGGGTGCCCGCGTGGGCGCTCAGGTGCAGGGTGGATACGTTCGAACTGTCGCCCCTGGCAAGGCGCTTGACACCTTCGAGGCTGAACGGCGTGTTCCCCGGGTAGGTTGCCAGGTTCGAGTCGATGGGGACGGTGACGTCGATGAGCTTCATTGTGAAATCGGGGGGGATTGCCTAAATAGCATAAGCGAAAGCGCCGCCCTTTCTGGCGAAATCCTGTCAGGACAATCGTTTGACTTGGGTTCGGGGAGCCGCCTATTATTGGCTGTTTTCGTCTTATCGACTTCTTTCTGGAGTAGACCGTTTATGGTGATTCGGCGCCCCGGCCTCGCCCTCGCTTCCGCAGCATTTCTTCTCCTCGTGTCGACCGCTTCGAACGTCGCTGCGCAGGGCCGCCCGCTTACCAAGGATGAAGAGCGGGAAGCCAAAGCTGTCACCACCGCGCTCGGCAACGCCTTCCAGGGCAAGCCGGTTGTCAACGAACTGGGTCTCTCCTGGATTCGTCACGACGGTCTGCAGGCGCAGGCCGACAAGAACATCGTCGCCTTCGGCCTCGCCCTCGATCCGTCGAAGGTGCCGTCTGGCAAGGTCTTCATGATCTGGCGCGTGCTTCCGGCAGGTGCCGACCCGAAGGACAAGAAAGTGGTTCCGGTGTTCGAGAACTTCAGCACCGTGACGCTGGACGCGGGCGCCCCGTTCATCGGTCGCCTCATCCTCGCTCCTGCTGGCAAGGTCGATGTCTTCATCGGCGCCCACGAACTGGTCGAAGGCAAGCCGAGCAAGGCGCCGATCTCGGTGCTGAAGCAGACCATCGATGTCCCGGCACTGAGCGGCGGCGAATTGATGGTCTCTGGCCTGTATCTCTTCCGTGCGCGCAAGTACGATGCGCCGCTGGCCGACATCATGGAGCATCCGTACGGCACGCCCGACGAAGAAAGCCTGCCGCTGGCGAACCCGACGCTGTCCAAGACCGAACCGCTGCGCATCAACGGGATGGTCTTCAACGCGACCGGCCGTGTCACCGTCGAATACGCCGCGTACAAGGACGGCGTGGCCGAGCCCTTCAAGAAGTGGGCAGTCGCCGAGATCGACCCGGCGCGCCAGGGCATTCCGGACCGCGTGCCGCTGACCGACTTCGAGCCAGGCACCTACCGCCTCGAGATCACGCTGATCGACAAGGGTTCGAGCAAGACCCTGACCGAGTCCATCAAGTTCGTCGTCGGCTCGTAAACGCAGTTCAGCGGGGCCGGTTCCCCGCGGTTTGAACGATATGGCAGGAGCAACCCGCGTTCTAGCCTCGGCGGCAGTCGGCGGCCTCTTGGTTGTGGGAACTCCAGTGTTCGCCGCTGCCCAACAGAGTGCGGCGCGGGCGTCCCTGTCTCCTGTCGTACACACGGCCTCGTCCGCCGCGCCAGGCTCCATTGCCGGCGTGGTGCGTGACGAACGTGGCCTTCCTGTCCCCAACGTGGTGGTGTCGGCGCTTGGCGCCGTCACCACCATCGCCGTCTCCGACTCCTCCGGCCAGTTCCAGTTCGGCGGGCTCGCGCCCGGGCCCTACCTCGTGCGTGCCCACCTCGCCGGCTACATGGCGCCACGTGCGCAGATGGTGCAGGTGCGGCCGAGTGCCAGCGCCGTGTCGGCGATCGGGCTGCGGCGTGAAGGCGTGGCCCCCGTCCTCGGCGCAGGGGTCGGCCTGTCCGCGCTGACCGCGACCGAAGCCACCACCACGTCGCAGGCGGCCGAGGTCGAGGGGGCCACCGGCAACGACGACTCCTCCGAAACCCCGTGGCGTATTCGGCACGGCCGGCGCGGCGTGCTGAAGGACGCCACGTTGCCGGAGCAGATGCTCGTCGACGCCGACGAGCCGTCCGTGCCCACCTCGTTCGTCGGCCAGATTGCCGGCTCGCCAGGGCGCTTCGTCGGCTTGTTCGCCGACGCCCCGATCTCCGGCCAGCTGAACCTGCTGACTGCCGGCTCGTTCGACACGCCGCAGCAATTGTTCTCGACCGATTCCTCGTCGCGCAACGTGGCGAACGTCCGTCTCAGCGCGCCCGCCGGCGCGCACGCCGACTGGGCCGTGGCCGGTGCGTTCACCCAGGCCGACATCTCGTCGTGGGTGGTGGCCGGCTCCTATTCCATGCGTGCGCCTGCCCGTCATCGGTACGACCTGGGCATCAGCTACAGCACGCAGCGCTACGACGGCGGCAATCCGCTCGCGCTGCGCGATATGACGGACGGCACGCGCAACGTCGGCACGGTGTCCGCCTACGACAGCTTCAGGATCACCCCAGAGGCGACACTGTCCTTCGGCGGCGAGTACGGCCGCTACGATTACCTCGACCGGCCGACGCTCATCAGCCCGCGGGTCGAACTCACGTTGTCGCCCGGTGCCCGGACCCGCATTATCGGGTCGGTGTCGCGGCGGGGCGTGGCGCCTGGCGCCGAGGAATTCCTGGCCCCGTCAGACGCCGGCATCTGGCTGCCGCCGCAGCGCACCTTCTCGTCGATCGCGGCGCACACAGGATTCAAGGCCGAACAGTCGCTGTCTGCCACTGCGGGACTCGAGCACGACTTCGGTCCCTCGACGCTGGCGGTTCGCGCGTTCCGTCAGCACGTGAACGACCAACTCGTTACGGTCTTCGGCGCCGAGGTGCCGGGGCAGCCGACGGCCAAGGTTGGGCACTATCTGGTCGGAAACACCGGTGACATCGGCGCTGGCGGCTTCAGCGCCGAGTTCCGTACCGTCATCGCCAGCCGCGTCCACGGTTCGGTGGAGTACTCGGTGGCGAGGGCCGCGATCCTCCAGGCCGGCGACCACTACCTGATGCTGCTGGCGCCGGTTGCGGCGCGCACCGGACGCTCGACTGTGCAGGACGTCACCGGCCGTATCGATGCCCAGGTGCCGGAAACGGCGACGCGGGTGATGGTGCTCTACCGCCTCAGCAACGGCTTCGCCGATGCCGGTGTCCGGCCCGAGGGACGGTCCGGCGTGGACGGCCGCTTCGATGTGCAGGTTCGGCAGTCGCTGCCGTTCATGAACTTCAGCAACGCCCGCTGGGAAATGCTGCTGGCGGTCCGCAATTTCTTCCGCGACGCCTCCTGCGACCAGTCGCTCTTCGACGAGCTCTACGTCGTTCGCCCGCCCAAGCGCGTGGTGGGCGGCGTCACCCTGCACTTCTAGCCGCGGCGGCGGGAGTCATGGTCTCCGGTATACCGGAGACCAGAACCAAGCAATTGGAGAACGTCGGCTTTCCTAGTAATTTCAGACGGAAAACAGGCGTCTCTCCACCCGCGTCAGCCATACGATGTGACCATCAGTTGGTGTGTCGCGCCTGGTGTCCGGCGCTGACGCCACCCACTGCTGATTACATCCGATGCCCCATCTGTCCACCCTGATGCCCAATTCCGAGCCACCGCGCTCGGCTGGTGCGTTCCGTCAGGAGACACACGCGTCGCAGTGGCGCACGTGGGCCCGTCCCGTGTTCATCGTGGCGGTGGTGGCGGTGCTGGTCGCGCTGGGGATCGCGAACGTGGCGATGCGCGCGAAGTGGCACGAAGTGGAAGACGGCGTGCTCTGGGCCGCGCGCGCCCAGGGGGTGACCGCCGTGGAGGTGGCGCCCGACTCGCCCGCTGCCGTCTCTGGCGTGCACTCTGGCGATGTGCTGCTGGCCGTGAACGGTGTGGCGGTCGAGACGCCCGCCGAGGTCCTCGAGTATCAGCACAGCGGCATCGCCGGCACGACCCTCTCCTACACCATCCTGCGCATCGGCAGCCGCGAGGCGTTCGAGGTGTCGCTGGCGGAATCCGCGCGGCCCGCGTCGATGTACTTCGTTCTCGCCGCCGTTGGTCTCTTCACGCTGATCGTCGGCGCGTCGGTCCGCCTGCGCCGCCCGCGCGACCAGGCCACGCTCCACTTCTTCTGGCTCTGTGTCGCCTTCTTCGGCGCGTTCACCTTCTCGTTCAACGGTCCCTTCGATCGGCTCGACTGGACGTTCTACTGGGGTGACGCCGTGGCGATGGCGCTGCTGCCGCCGCTGCTACTGCACTTCACGCTCGTCTTTCCGGAACGTCCGCGCCGCCGCAGCGTGCCGTCGCGCCCCTACGCGCTGCTGGTGGCGATGTATGCGCCGGCCCTGATCCTCGGCGCCAGCCGCATCATTGCCGTCGCGCGTGGGACGTCGAATGGCGAGATACTGTCGCGCACGCTCGACGTGCTGGACCGCTTCGAGCCGGTCTACCTGCTGGTCTGCGCGGTCGCCGCGATCGTGGTGCTGGCGAAGGGGTTCGGCGAGATCACCTCGCTGACGGGCCGTCGTCAGTTGCGCTGGATTGCCTGGGGCTCGGTGCTGGGCGTCGGCCCCTACGCGCTGTTCTACGCGCTGCCGTGGGCGTTCGGCGCGAACCCGCCGCTCGCCCTGCAACTCACCGCTGTACCGCTCGGGCTGGTACCGCTCGCGTTCGCCTCCGCCATCGTCCGCTACCGGCTGCGCGACGTCGAGGTCATCATCAAGCGCGGACTCGCGTATACCGCGTTCCTCGGCGCCAGCGGCCTGCTCTATCTGGCGATGCGCAAGACGGTTGGCTTCATCTTCTCGGACGACACCGACCCGCACAACTGGGTGGTGGCCGCGCTGGCGACGATGGTGGTCGTGCTGCTGGCGCAGCCGGTGAAGGACGCGGTGCAGAACGCCCTCGACCGTGTGTTCTACCGCGACCGCTACGACTACCGCCGCGCGCTGGTCGGCTTCGCACGCGACCTCAACACCGACCTCGATGTCGTTCGCCTCAGCCAGCGCCTCGTCACACGCGTCGTCGAAACGCTGGTCGTCGACCAGATGTCGCTGATGCTGGCCGACGAGCGCCTTGGCGACTTCCACTCGATCGGCGACTTCGGCTTCCAGCAGTCGGTGCCGCGCCTGACACGGTCGTCGTCGTTCGTCGTACGCCTCGACACCAATCACACGATCGCCCTCGACGATCCGATCTCCGCCGCACGATTCGACGCCGAAGAGGTTGAGTTCTGGCGCGACCACGGCATCTACTACTTCGTGCCCTGCGTATTTGAAGGGGCGGCCATCGCCGTGCTCGCGCTCGGACGCAAGGAGTCGGACGAACCGTTCAACAGCGAGGACCTGGCGCTGCTCACGGCCGTTGCCGGGCAGGTGGCGACGGCCATCGAGAACGGCCGCCTGTACCGCCAACTGCAGCTCAAAGCGCAGGAACTCGGCCGCATGCGCGAGTTCAACGAGAACATCCTCGAATCGCTCGATGATGGCCTGGTCGTCTTCGACGAGGACGAGCGCATCGTCCGCTGGAACCACGCCCTGGAGTCGTTCTACGGCGTCACCAGGGCCGACGCCATCGGCACGCAGCTATCTGATGTGTTCGACGAGCGCTTCGTCGGGGCGTTGCGCGCAGCGCGCGACGAGAACCCGCTCGGCGCCACGCTGTTCAAGGTGCCGCTGCAGACGCGCGCGTCAGACGACGAGGATGAACTCGTCGCCCCCCGCCTGCTGGTGAACGCGACAGTCGTGCCGCTGCAGACGCATGGCGGCGGCGACACGATGGACGGCACCATCCTGCTGCTCGAGAATGTCACCGACCGGGTCCGCCTCGAGGAGCAACTGCAGATTTCCGAGAAGATGGCGTCGATCGGCCTGCTCGCCGCGGGCGTGGCCCACGAGGTGAACACCCCGCTCACCGGCATCTCCAGCTACACGCAGATGCTGCTCGAGAACGCCGACCCGGCCGACCCGCGCACCCAGATCCTCGAGAAGATCGAACGCCAGACGTTCCGCGCCGCGAAGATCGTGAACGGCCTGCTGACGTTGTCGCGCCCGGGCACGCCGGGCGGTGAGCGCGCTCCGGTCGACCTGAACGCGGTCATCAACGATGTCTACTCCTTGGTCGAGCACCAGTTCGAGGTGGGGCGCATCAAGGTCCGTCGTGAGCTGGCGCAGGAACCGCTGCTCGTGCTCGGCATCGAGCACCAGTTGCAGCAGGTGTTCCTCAACCTGTTCCTCAATGCCCGCGATGCCATGCCGCGCGGCGGCTGGCTGACCGTGTCGTCCCGCACCGACGGCTCGGGCGTCATCGTGGAAATTGCGGACACCGGCAGCGGCATTCCGCCCGAACAACTGGCGCGCATCTACGACCCGTTCTTCACGACCAAGGCGATCGGCCGCGGCACCGGGCTCGGCCTGTCCATTTCGTACGGCATCGTGCGCGAGCACGACGGCAGCATCCGGTGCGACAGCACCGTCGGCCAGGGGACGCGCTTCACCATGTCGTTGCCTGTCGCTGTCCAGCCCGCGCTTCGGAGCAGCGCGAGGCAGTAGTCGTCAACCGCCCCATGGCTACCATCCGCAAAGGCACGATCCTCGTCGTCGACGATGAGGAGATCATGCGCGAGATCCTCGAGACCCTCCTGACGCGCGAGGGTTACGACGTGAAGCTCGCTTCGTCGGGCGAAGAAGGGCTGGAACTGGCGCGGGCGCTGCCGTTCGATGCCGCCGTGGTCGACATCATGATGCCCGGCATCAACGGCATCGAGACGCTCGACGAACTGCGCCGCTTTGATGAAGACCTCGCCGTGATCATCATCACCGCCTATGCCTCTGTGGAAAGCGCGATCTCGGCGATGAAGAGCGGGGCGTTCGACTACATCACCAAGCCGTTCAAGAACGAAGAGGTGCTCGTCGTCATCCGGAACGCGATGGAGCGCCGGCGGTTGGTGCACGAGAACCGCAACCTGCGTCAGAACATCCAGGAGCGGTACCACAAGTTCGGCAACATCATCGGGCGCAGCCCGAAGATGCGGCAGGTGTTCGACCTGATCATCCAGGCCGCACCGAGCCGGTCGAGCATCCTCATCCAGGGCGAGAGCGGCACCGGCAAGGAACTGGTCGCTCGTGCCATCCACTCGAACTCATCGCGCTCCGAACAACCGTTCGTGGCCGTGAACTCCGGCAGTGTCTCGCCCGAACTGCTCGAGTCGACGCTGTTCGGCCATGTGCGCGATGCGTTTGCCGGTGCGGTCTACCCGAAGAAGGGGCTCTTCGACCTGGCCGATCGGGGGACGCTGTTCTTCGACGAGATCGCGAGTGTGCCGCTCGACACGCAGGCAAAGCTGCTGCGCATCATCCAGGACCGCGAGTTCACGCGACTGGGCGACGTCGAGTCGGTGAGCGCCGACGTGCGGGTGATTGCCGCGACCAACACCGACCTGCGGCAGACGATGGAAGACGGGCGCTTCCGCGAGGATCTCTTCTACCGGCTGCACGTGGTGACGATCACGTTGCCGCCGCTGCGCGCCCGCAAGGACGACATTCCGCTGCTCGTCCAGCACTTCCTGCACAAGTACGGCGACGAGAACCGCAAGGCGGATCTCGAGGTGGCGCCGGACGCCCTCGACCTGCTCACGGAGTACGACTGGCCAGGCAACGTGCGGGAACTTGAGAACGTGGTCGAGCGGGCGGTGGTGCTGACGTCAGGTCCGCGCATCGGCGTCGAGCTGATTCCGGATCACGTCCGCCGGCCACCGAGCTTCCACATGCCGCAGTTCGTGGTGCCGCCCGAGGGCATCTCGTTCAAGGACGTCATCACCGACTTCGAGAAGCGGCTCATCGAGTCGACCCTCGAAGCGTCAGGCGGCGTCCAAAAGCGGGCAGCGGAACTACTGCACATCAAGCCGACGACACTGCACGAGATGATCAAGCGGTACGACATCCGCCCGAGGCGCAAGCGCCAGGCGGGGCCGGCCGACCCCACCCCGGACTCGGACGGCGGCACCTAGCGGTCAGCGGGCGTTTCGCACCCTGGCGAAGAGGCGCTCGTACTTGGCCAGCACCACGTCCCACCGGTAGTTCTTCCGCACGTAGTCGCGGCCGTTGCGTCCGAGCGCGGCCCGCAGTCGGGCGTCGGAGAACAGCAGCGTCATGCACTCGATGAACTCGTCCTTGTCGGCGTAGTACAAGCCGCCGTTGCTGCGGACGCAGTGCTCCACGAGTACCTCGCTGCGGGCGTTGACGAGGATCGGCGTACCGACCGCCAGCGCCTCGAGTGCGAGCAGCGACAGGCTCTCGTAGGGGGACGGGCACACCACGACCGTGGCGGCCTCGAGCGCCTGCACCCGTTCGATGTCGCTCAGCATGCCGGCAAAGCGGACCGCCGGATCTTCTGGCAGCGACATCAGCTTCGCACCCATCAGCGCCAGCGTCCCTTCGCCGCCTTCACCGACATAGCTGGTGAAGTAGTTCAGCAGTTCCTCGCAGCCCTTGCCTGGATCGATGCGGCCGCCGTAGAGCGCGAACGGCCCGTGCAGCCGATGCCGCCGGCGGAACACCGAACCGCGCGACAGGATGTGCGACGGGAACTCCTGCGCGCTAGTCTCTTCCTCAGCCGTCTCGTCGCTGCTACCGTCGGCCTCGGCGGCGTCACCCTCGGCAGGCGCGGCCGACTCGTCCTCGGGCCGATCCGGCACGCGAGGATAGGGCTGCTGCTGCGGGATGTCGATGCCGACGCCGGTGAGTTCCTCGAGCAGTGGCCGATCGGGGAACTGCTGGTGCACGAACCGGCGCTCGCTGTCGGTGAGATAGCAGAGGGCGCCAGGCGTGGTGAAGACGTCCTTGAAAATCTCGAGGTAGATGGCCGGCTCATCGTGGGCCGTCGGCACGACGATGCTGCGGCCGGGGTTCACTTCGAGCCCCTGCACGGTGGTGGCGTACAGGTAGGTGAAGAAGATCAGGACGTCGTACTGCTGATGGTTGCGCCGCAGGTACTCGATGAGCGGCGGGCACCAGGGGCCCTGCTGCTTGAGCCACTCCATCTCGTCGGCCCGCGTGTGCGGGTTGTTGAAGATCCAGTCCGAGTAGGTGTTGAACGACTCGATGTCGCGCGTGCGCGAATTGGCGAAGCGGCGGATCGTGACGCCCTTCACCCGGTCGGTCCCCTCCGGATACTCGTTCTTCCAAGTGACGTAGTCGCGGGCGCATGTGGTCAGCACCTCGACCTCGTGCTGGCCGGCGAGCCGCTCGGCAACGAGACGGCATAATTGCTCGGAGCCGCCGAGAACTTCGGCGCCGTAGCGCTGGATGACGAAGGCTAGCTTCATGACGGGTAATGGCCACCAGAATAGGCGACGAGCCTGGACAGTGCGCCCTCGAGCCTGGCGTCACTGAAGTCCGCGAGGCGCCGCCGTTGACCGGCGATCACCTTCGCTCGCAGCTCATCGTCGAATGTCAGGATGCCGAGGAGTTCCGCGGCATATTCCATGTCCTTGGGTGCGAACTGCACCCCGGCTCCGCCGAGCGTCTCAGGGACGGCCGCGGCGGAGTACGCGAGCACCGGCACGTCGGCGGCCATTGCCTCGAGCAGCGGCGCGCAGAACCCCTCGTGTTCGCTGAGGGAGATGTACACGGCCGAGTGGCGGTAGTAGACCGCCAGATCCTCGTCCGGCACCGGGCCGGTGAAGACGAAGCGTTCGTTCAACAGCCGGTACTGCGCCATCATCGTCCGAATTGCCGCGTAGTACTGCGGCACGGCGTCGTACTTGCCGACGAAGATGAAGCGGTAGTACGAGTCGACGTAGCGCTTGTAGTGCTCGGCCAGTTTGAGATGGTCTTCGATCTTCTTGTTCGGGGCGATGCGGCCGACGAACAGGAAGTTGATCATGTCATCGTTCGACAGGATCTTCTCGAGGGCCGGCCGCCGCACCTTCTGCGTGACGCGCGAGAAGTCGATGGCCAGCGGCAGCACGCCGGTGGGCGAGAAGCCCATGGCTTCGAGCTCGGCGCGGTTGAACTCCGAGACGCCCATGGCGAGGTCCACCTGGCCGACCAGCGTTTGGAGTTCGGCGCGCGCCAGCGACGCCAGGCGGAAGAGGGTCGGCGAATAGGGCGCGAAGTAATGTGCGGGCGTGACGTTGTGGTACTGCATCACGCGGCCACGCGGCAGCCGAGCGAACGCCTCGGTCATTGGCGACGGCAGCGCGTAGTGGAAGATCGTCAAGTCGCCGCGGTGGGCCGCCGGATCGGAGAACGGCAGGACGTCGCCCTGCAGCACGTCGTCGATCGTCAGCGCGTAGATCTCGGACTCGTGCCCGAGCGCGCGGAGCATCGCGCGCATCTTTCGCGCGCTGTCGCCGATCGCATCGCCCTTGTGGGCCGCGGGCACCCACTGGTTGACGATCACGCCGGCTGCTCCGGCAACTCGAAGTAGGCGGACGGACGGTAGCGGCGCACTTCCTCGAGCTGTTCCAGCATGTCGAACTGCTGCCAGAAGTCGAACGAGACGTGCGGCACCCCGCTGCGGGGCGCCGCGAGAATCTGCTCGATGAACCCGAGGAGCGTCCGGTCGAAGTCCTTGGCCTGCAGCCGCGCAACCGCGTGCAGCTGTTCCTCGACGATCGCATCCTGCAGCTCGGCGTTCGAGAGGATGCCGTCCATCAGTGCCGCAACGTAGGCCGGCTCCTTGGTGTCGAACAGGATACCGGCGCCGTCCATCGTTGCTGGCACCGCGGTCGCCGCGTACGCGAGCACCGGAATCTGCTTGTAGAACGCCTCGATGAGCGGCACGCAGAACCCCTCGTGCTCGCTGCAGCAGAGGAACAGGTCGGCGAGCTCGTAGTAGGCGATCAGCTCGTCATCCGACACGTGCCCGGCGAAGTGGACGTGCTGCAGGCCGAGCTCGTCCACGAGGTGCGTGAGGGCGGCGAAGTAGCGTTCGAACACGCTGAAGACGCCGGCGATGATCAGCCGGCTGCGCGGGTTGAACTTGGTGTGATACGCGTGGAAGCAGCGGATCACGTCCTCGATCTTCTTGTTCGCGATGACGCGGCCGACGAACAGGACGTTCGTCCACTCGTCGTCGAACTGCTGCGGCACCAGCCAGTCGGCCGGGTTGTCGAGGTGCGCCAGGTCCGGGACAACAGGCAGCACCCCGGTGCGCGGGAAGCCGAGCGACACCAGGTCCTGCCGGTTGAACTCCGAGTCGCCGAGCGCCATGTCGCAGCGATCGACGTAGGCGTGGATCTCACGCCGGCCCCTGAAGCACTGGCGCGCCAGCGTGCGGTGCACGGCGGCGAAGTACTCGGGCGGCGTGATGTTGTGGTAGATGATCGCCATCCGATCGGGTAGGGCGTACGCGGTGCGCGATGCCTTCGAGCCGATTGAGAAGTGGTGCAGCAGCAGGTTGTCGGGATGGCTCGCGTCGACGAGTTCGCGATAGTCGCGCGTCAGCGACTCGAGCCTCGGGTCGGCGGTCTCCACGAAGATGTCCGACTCGTACCCGGCTGCTCGGAGCACGCGCTGGATGCCGAGCACTTCGTGCCCGATGGCGTCGCCGTAGCCGAGTGTGGCGAGCACCTGGTGAACGGCGGGACGATGGGTACTCATCGTCCCGCGCCGGCGCCCTGGCCAGACCGCCGACTCCGGCCCTGCGGCCTGCGGCCTGCGGACGGCTGTGTTGAGCGCGGTGGCGCCACCGGACGGCTACGTTCGGTGGCGGCCTGTGGCCGCGTCGGGAGAGGCGGCGACACCGGACCCATCGGTCGCGGCACCGTCATCTCGGGCGCAGACGAGGGACCGCCCGGTGCGGCGGCGACGACCTCGGCCGCGGGCGGACAGGTGGCCTTGCGCCGGTCCATCCATCCAGGCAGCGGCTCGAAGCCGTCCGGCGCTGTCCCGTACGACAGGCGCTGCAGCATGTCGAGATACTTGCGCTCGACCACCGGCCAGTCGTAGTTATCGCGGTAGTACTGGCGGCCGTTCTTGCCGAGCGTGCCGGCAATCCACTTGTTGAATTCGATCGCGCGCAGCGTCTCGGCGAACTCCGTGGCGCTCTCGTAGTAGAGCCCGGCGTTACTGCGGATGCACTGTCCTTTCAGCACGTCGCACTTCGCGTTGGCCAGCACCGGCTTGCCCAGTGCCCACGCCTCGAGCGCCACCATCGACAGGCTCTCGAAGAACGACGGCATGATGAGCAACTCCGACGCCGCAATCGCGTCGAACTTGTCCGCATCGTCGAGGAAGCCGAGATGGCGGATGCGCGGATGCACCGGGATGTCGAGGATCGAGGTGCCGATCAGCACCAGCGTCAACTTCCCGACGCGGTCGCGCAGGTAGGCGTTGAAGTGGCTGAAGAGTTCGCGGCAGCCCTTGTTCTCGTCGATGCGCCCGACGTAGACGGCGAAGGGGCCCCGAATGTTGTGCTTCTGGCGGAAGCGCTGCGGTTGCGGATTCGCGGGAATCTCGGAGCCGACGCCGACGACAACCGAGGGCACGTGCGCGTTGCCGGCGATGCCCTGGATCATGGCGCGCTCTTCCGGCGAGTTGTACATGAGCGCCCGAACACCGCGGAAGATCGGCGCGAAGATCGACAACCCCGCCGCTGGATCGCGTTCCGCCGTCGGCACGAGGATCGCCTTCGTGCCCGCGGCGCGCGCCCCATGGAAGGCGTGGTAGTAGCGATAGCTGAAGAAGATGCAGAAGTCGAACTCACCTGCATGCTTCGTGATGTGCGAGACGAGCCCAGGGCTGGTCGGCCCTTCGGCCTCGAGCCAGTCGAGTTCGTCCGCCACCGAATGCGTCCGGTGGAAGACCTTCTCGGAGAGCCGCCCGAAGGTGAGCGGATCGCGCTCGTGCTTCACCGGGAAGCGGCGCACCGGCACGTTGTTCACGCGCTCTTCGCCAGACTTCAGCTCATTGCGCCAGGTGACGTAGTCGGTGGCACAGGTGGTCCATACCTCCACCTGGGCGTGGCGCGCCAGGTGCTCGGCAATGTACCGCGCGTGCAGTTCGGCGCCGCCGTTGATGGCCTGCCCGTACCGCTGGACGACGACCGCGACCTTCACGGTTCTGGTGTCGCCGCTGGGTCGGCCTGCGGCTGCTCCGGCTCGGACGGTTCGCGCGGTGCCGCGACCGGCGCGGGTGGCGCCGCCGGCTCCGCTGCCGCGTCGCTCCCTGCGGCGGCAGCGAGCTGATCTGGCGTCGACTCGTCCATCTCGCCCTCGTCGTCGGAGCCGCCGTCGCCATCGGCGGTTGCATCGGACGGCTGTCCGCCAGCCATCAGGGCTGCGGCAGAGCCGCTGCCACGACGGCCGCGGCGGCGTCGCCGGCGTCGGCTCCGCTGTCCGGGGCCGTCGGTGGGTGCACCCACCTGTGACGGTGTCCCGTCCGCAGCGTCTGCGGCCGTCACGTCAGGGACGGCGGCGACCACGAGCACGGCGGGCGCTGGCGCGATGGCCGGCGCGGCCGGAGGGGGTGCCGGCCGTGACTGCTGTTCGGCGGCGCGGCGTTCCTGCCGTTCCTGTCGGCGACTATCGTCGCGTCGTGGCTCGTCGCGTCGGTTCTCCTCGCGGCGCGTGTCTTCGCGACGACCGTCCTCGCGACGCGTCTCCTCACGCCGGCCCTCAGGCTTGCCTTCGTCGGCCGGCTTGTAGACCACAACGCTCTCGAGCGCACGGGCACGCCGCTCGTTGAACTCGAGCCGGCTGGCCAGCGATTCGAGCCGCATCTTCACGTTCTTCACGTCGATGCCGAGCCGCGTGGTCTCGAGCACGAGGTTGTGCATCACCTCGTAGTGCAGCTGGTCGAAGGCGTAGCGAGCCGCATCGCGTTTCGCTTCGCGCTCGGCCGCGCTCGCATTCAGCGTTGACTGAATGTTGAGCGCCTGGATGAGCGGATTCGGATTGAAGAACAGCTTCAGGATCGGCAGCAGCAGCTTGCGCATGAAGCGCAGCGGCCCGCGGGTCGACTCGAAGAGGGTCTGGTCTTCGAAGGCGAAGTTGGGGAGTTCCGGCGGCGCATAGGGCGGCTGGGTACGGCGGAACTGTTCGAGCAGATCGGAGCGCACACCGCGCGGGTCGAGGAACTTCTCGAGCTTGACGCTCGCCAGTTCCTGGATCTGGGCCTCGGTGTAATCCGCCCCGCGCTTCTCGCGGATGCGGGAGCGGATCTGCTCCATGATCTGCTCGACGTTGACCGCATCGGAACGCACGTTGAAATCAGGCATGGTCAGGGTACAAACGGGTGGTAGACGATCAGCACCACCGCGATGACCCACAAGGTCACGCAGGCAAGCAGTGGACGGTCGTTCAGCAACAGGTCTGACGGGCTGCCGCCACCCTCGCGCCGATGCACGAGATACAGGTAGCGGAAGATTCCATAGAGCGGAAATGGAATCGTAAGGCCCAGCCACGACGTGCCGAACTTCTGCTCGGTCTCCGGGCTAATCGTGTAGAAGATGTATGCAATCAGCGTCGACGCCGTGACGACGGCGATCATCTGATCGAGAAGATAGGCGGAATACTCGTCGAGAATCGGACGATGGCTCGCGGCTCCGTCCGCGAGCAGCACCAGTTCATGCCGCCGCTTGGCCAGAGCAATGAACAGCGCAAGCAGGATAGTACAGACGAACAGCCAGTGGCTGATCACGACGTCGATGACCACCGCGCCGGCAATCGCGCGCAGCACGAAGCCGATCGACAGCGTCAGGGCGTCGATGATGACGATGTGTTTCAGGGCGACCGAGTAGAGCGTCTGGAGCGCGACGTACGAGGCGGCCACGGCGGCAAAGCGCCAGCCCATCAGCGCCGCGCCGGCAAGCGCCGTGGTTGCGAGCAGGGCAGCGGTCAGCAGGGCCGCGCTCACGGAGAGGTCGCCCGCCGCAATCGGTCGCAGCCGCTTCTGAGGGTGCTGCCGATCGCCCTCTCGGTCCATCACGTCGTTGATGAGATACACGACGCTCGAGAGCGCGCAGAACACGGCGAAGCCGCCGGTCGCGCGTGCGACGGACTGGAAGTCGAACAGCTTGACGGCAAAGAGCAACGGCGCGAAGACCAGCAGATTCTTGGTCCACTGGCCTGGCCGAAGGGAAAGGATCAGGCTGAGCGCCGGAGATCGGACGCCAGATATCCCAGACCGGGGGTCGGCCGGAACATCGGGAACCGTCATGCTCGAAAGGGTGCTGCGCGCCATCTAGCGCGGGAGGCGAACTAGACCTTCGCCGACGAGAAGCTCTGGACCGCTTCGTTCTCCGACTCGTAGGTCTCGAACACGGTCAGCAGCTTTGTGATCGCGAGTAGGTCCGTGATCCGCTTGGTCAGGCTCAGCAGCTTGAGGCTGCCGCCCTGGCGGCTCACGGTGGTGTAGGTCCGCACAATCTCGCCGAGGCCTGCGCTGTCGATGTACGGCACTTCGGCAAGGTTGAGGACGATCTTCTTCAGCCCCTGGTTGAGAAGGCTGTTCACCTTGTCCTTGAGGATCTCATCCCCTTCACCGAGGGTGATGCGACCCTTCACATCGAGGATCAGGACGTCGCCAACCGTTCGTTCTTCGATCTGCATGAAAACGCTCCAGATGTGTGCGTGCTCGTGAGCTTAACACACCCTGCGCGCCACAGCCCGCTGGCCGGCGCCTAGGGGTACGTCTTATCTCTAACAACGAGGAGGAACCGGCGAAATTCAGATGCTGCCGGCACCCGCAAACTTGCGGGACTGAAAGCAATCCTTGCAGAACACCGGTCGACCCTGCGTCGGACGGAATGGCACGGTGGTTTCCCTGCCACACGCCGAACAGTTGGTGACCGTTTCCACCCGCTCCCGCGCCATGACAGCGCCGGCCGGGCGGTTTGCCCTATTCGTCTTGCAGGACTTGCAGCGCTTCGGTTCGTTCTGGAAGTTCTTGTCGGCGAAGAACTGTTGTTCTCCTGCCGTCCAGACGAAATCCGCGCCACAGTCCACGCACGTCAGGGTCCTGTCCTGGAACTCCATCGGTCCCACCTCGCCTGGGTCGGTCTACTCCGATTCTCGGCGGATCTTCTTCCGATTACGCTTGCGGGCCAGTGCCTGCTTGGCGCGACGCTTGTCGCCCGGTTTCAGGTAGAAGGAGTGCTTCTTGATATCCTTGATGATATCTTCCTGCTGCACCTTCCGCTTGAAGCGTCGAAGAGCGCTCTCGATAGACTCGCCTTCCTGAATCTTTACTTCTGCCACGAAAATCACCCCTCTTTCGGGTGGCTCAAATCACGGTTATTACGATGAATAGCCGCTACAACCAAATATGCTAGGCTATCACGGTAACGGCGGATTCTAGGGCCAAACCCTGACCGCGTCAACGAAATACTCCCCTCGGGCGTTCCGTCGAAGTACCGCGGAGCCGCCCGGCGCAAATCGCTGAAAAAATGAGAGTTCTCGTACTTGGCAGTGGTGGGCGCGAGCACGCACTCGTCGCGCGTCTCGCATCCGATCCCGGCGTCACGGTCATCTGTGCACCTGGAAATCCTGGCATTGCCCAAATCGCACCCGTCTACCCGGTTGACCTCGCGAATCCTGACAGTATGGCAGAGCTGGTAGCCCGGGAGAAGATCGATCTCACGGTCGTCGGTCCGGAATTGCCGCTCAGTGTCGGCGTTGCCGATCGCTTCGCCGCCGATGGTCGTGTCTTGCTCGGCCCCACCGCCGCCGCGGCTCGCCTCGAAACCAGCAAGGCCTTCGCGAAGGCCTTCATGGAGCGGCACCGCGTTCCCACCGCCAGATTTCACACGGCTGAGTCGGCTGGTGATGCCCTCGCCGTGGTGCGAGGCGGCTCGTTCGGGTTCCCGGTCGTGCTCAAGGCGGATGGGCTGGCTGCCGGCAAGGGCGTCGTCATTGCCCAGACGCTGGCCGAGGCGGAAGAGGCGATTGCAGCGGCGATGACCGGCGGCCGCTTCGGGCGCGCCGGCGAACGGCTGGTAATAGAGGAGTGCCTCACCGGACCCGAGGTGTCGTTCTTCGTGCTGTGCGATGGCGAGCGGGCGCTGCCCATCGGCACCGCCCAGGACCACAAGCGCATCTTCGACAACGACCTTGGCCCGAATACCGGCGGGATGGGCGCCTTTGCCCCGAGCCCGTTGGTTGACGCCCTGCTGCACGCACGTGTGATGCGCGAGATCGTCGAGCCGGTTGTGGCCGGTATGGCGGCGGAGGGGCACCCCTTCAAGGGCTTCCTCTACGTCGGGCTGATGCTGACCTCCGCGGGGCCGAAAGTCATTGAGTTCAACGTCCGGCTGGGCGATCCCGAGGCGCAGGTTATCCTGCCGCGTATCGCGGAACCGCTGACGCCGCTGTTCGTCGCCGCCGCGGAAGGGCGACTGACGCAGGCGTCGTGCGCGATGACGACCGAGTCGATCGTCGGCGTGGTCCTCGCGTCTCGCGGCTATCCCGATTCGTCGGAGTCCGGCCAGGTGATTGCCGGTATCGCCGACGCCGAGCGGCTGGGCGCGATGGTTCGCCACGCTGGAACGGCCGCCAGCGACGGTGCCATCGTCACAGCAGGGGGCCGTGTGCTGACCGTGGTGGCCAGAGGCGCCGGCTTCGCCGAGGCGATTGCCGGGGCCTATGCCGGTGTCCGCGCCATCAGCTTCGACGGCATCCAGTACCGCACGGACATCGGACGCAAGGCGCGTCAGGCGCAGGCCTGACGGCGCCTGACTGATTCACGAATGCCCCCGGTGAAGTACGCCGTCGTCACCTTCGGCTGCCGCGTCAATCAGTCCGACTCACTCGGGTTCGAGGAACAGTTCCTGGCGGCCGGTGCGGAGCCGGCTCCTGCGGAGGCGGCGGATGTCGTCGTGGTCAACACCTGCTCGGTGACGGCGACTGCGGACCAGGGCGGACGCCAGACCATACGCCGGATCGCCCGCCTCAATCCCGCTGCACGTATCGTGGTCACCGGGTGCTACGCCACTCGCGAGCCCGCCGAGGTTGCGGCGCTGCCGAATGTGGCGCGTGTCGTCTGCAACGACAACAAACCGCAGGTGCTGTCGTTCGTCCGCGCTCTGGCCAGCGAGGACGCCCGGTTCGGCGCCCTCACCACCGCTGAACGGTTCGGCGATGGTGACGGTGGCTGCGGCGCCACGGTCGAGCCAGGCGTGGCGGGACGGACGGCGTTCACGCTGCGGGTGCAGACCGGCTGCGCCGAACCCTGCACTTACTGCATCATTCCCGAGACGCGAGGCGCCCCGCGCAGCGTGCCAATCGAGCAGGTGCTCGCCGAGGTGTCGCGCATCGTCGCGGCCGGCTTCAGGGAAGTGGCCCTGACCGGTGTCCATCTGGGGTCGTACGGACGCGACCTGCAGTCGCCGGCCACCTTGCCAGATCTGCTGACCGCCCTGCGCCACGCCTATGGCAACGCGCGCGGGGGCGAATCGCCCCGCGTCCTCTTCCGACTCAGTTCTCTCGAGCCGATGGACTGCTCCGATCGCGTCGTCGAGCTGGTGCGCGACTCGAACTGCTTTGCGCCGCACTTCCATCTGCCGCTCCAGCACGCCAGCCCGCGCATGCTGGCGGCCATGCGGCGGCCGTACGACGTGGCGTACTACGGACGTCTGGTTGAGAGGATCCGGCGCGACATCCCCGAGGCATCCATCGGCTCCGATCTGATCGTCGGCTTTCCAGGCGAATCCGACGACGACTTCGAGCAACTGGTGCGGTACCTCGAGGCGTCGCCGCTGACCCACCTGCACGTCTTCCCCTACTCCGACAGGCCCGGAACGGCCGCGTCCAGGATGGCGGATCGGCCCGCTGGCATCGTGGTGAAAGAGCGGGGACGCCAGTTGCGCGAAATCGGCGCGCGCCTGACGCGGCGATTCCTCGAGTCGCAGCGTGGCACAGTGCACCGGGCGCTGACGCTCGAAGACGGCACGCTGGCCGTCACCGGCAACTACCTGAAGGTCCGCATCCCACCAGGCCATCACCGGAATGAGTGGGTGCGCGTTCAGTTGACCGAGACCTCCCCCACCGTCTGTGGTACCGTCATCGATTGACGTTCCCCCGCCTTGGCTTTCCCTCCCGTGCACGTGCCGGGCCGGTGTGCATCACAGGTCGTCGTCCGTCTGCCGATTAGGGATTCGGGACGACTATCTGATGAAGAACACGCTTCGCGCCTGCCTCGCTATCGGGTTCGTGCTCGGGCTGGCAGCTCCGAGTCTGGCCATTCCCGTCTTTGCGCGCCGTTACCAGACGGCGTGCACGACCTGCCACGTGGTGGAACCGAAGCTGAACGCGTTCGGCATCGCCTTCCGCAACAACGGCTACCGCATTCCGCTCGGTGAAGAGAAGCTCGTCACGACGCCCGACACGGCACTCGGCGCACCAGCATGGAAGCAGTTGTGGCCGAAGGCCGTGTGGCCGGGGTCGATTCCCGGTCTCCCGCCGATTGCGATGCGTGTCTCGTCGGAAGCCGGTCTGCAACCCGCGAACGCCGTGAAGCTCAACTTCAACTTCCCCAGCGGGGTGAACGTCTACTTCGCCGGCTCGGAGGGCGCGGGCATTTCGTTCTTCGGCAACATCTTCATTTCCGGGGCGGCCGGCACCGTGTCCATCGACCGGGCCTACGTGCAGTTCCGGTTGTCGCCAGACAGGCCTGGGCGCAATCCGCTTATGTTGAAGGTCGGCCGGATCGAGACCCGCGCGGAACCGTTCTCGAACACCTTCAAGAAGGCGGGCTCGCTGGCGCTCAACGTCTCGGACTTCCGGCCGGTCACCGGCGCGTTCGGGCTACGGGACAGGGATGCCGGCATCGAAGCGTGGGGAGGCGTGACCGGCCCGCATGACCACGGGGGACTCGAGTATGCCGTCGGTGTCGTCCAGGGGACGGCCGGACGGGCCGAGAACAACAACTTCAAGGACTACTACGGGGCGGTGTCGTACAAGGTCTCCGGCCTCGGCGTGGTGGGACCGCGCGGTGACTCGTCCGCGGGCTCCGGCGCGTCCATGACGGAGCGCTCGTTCGCGCTCGGGGCGTTCTCGTACACCGGCCGGGCACAGCCCACCATCACCGGCGTCATCGAAGATCGCTTCACCCGGACCGGCGTCAAGGCCGACGTCTGGTTCGGCAAGCTCAATGTGTTCGGCGCCCATGCCCGTGGCACCGATGAACTGCTCGGCAGCGCGTCGCGCACGGTCACGGCGCGGGCGTCGATGGTCCAGGCCGACTATCTGCTGCTGCCCTGGGTGATGCCCACGGTGCGCATGGAGAAGACGACGTTCTCCGACCGGCAGAACGTGCTGGTGCTTGTACCCTCGCTGAGCCTGCTGGTGCGTGCGAACGTGCGTGTGCTGGCGGAAGGCCGCTTCTACAGCGACGCGCGTTCGGCGTCAGGTGCCCGGGTCAACGCCAATGACGGAGTCGTCCGGCTGGAAGTCCTGTTCTAGGCACGACGATGAACTGGACCGCTGCCACCGTGTCTCCCCTGTTCGGGTCGCGACGTGCCTTCGCGGCAGTGGCGCTGGTGTTGTGCCCGGCCCTCGCGTTCGCGGACGGCATCGAGGGGCGCGTTACCATTGCCCGCGCTCGCGACTATCGCGATGCGGTGATCTACCTCGCGAAGATTCCCGGGAAGACGTTCACTCCGCCCGCAGCGGCCGTCAATGTGGACCAGCGGAACCTGGCGTTCCAGCCACACGTGATTGCGGTGCTCGCCGGCACACGCGTCGCCTTCCCCAACAGCGACGAAGTGCGGCACAACGTGTTCTCGCCGACCAAGGCCGACAACTTCGATCTGGGGTCGTATCCGCTCGGATCGAGCCGCAACCGGACGTTCGATACCCCCGGCATCATCACGCTCCTGTGCAACGTGCACGCGGAGATGTCGGCATACGTCATCGTCACGGAAACGCCCTACTTCGCCGTGAGCGACAAGGACGGGCACTTCCTGATTCCGGACGTGGCGCCGGGCCAGTACGAGGTCATTGCGTGGCATGAACGCGCAAAGTCCGTTCGAGCCACCGTGAGGGTTTCAGCCGGGCCGCCGGCGCCGCTGAATTTCGAGTTGGGCAAATGAAGCTTGGGCTGAAGCACCAGGCGTACATCGTGGTTGCGCTGATCATGCTCGCCGGCGTGGCGTCCTCGATAGCGCTCGGGCAGTTGTACTTCGGCGCCGAGCGCAGCCGTGTATTCGACGCCCGGCGTCGCGGCGTCGACGATACCGCGGCCGACATCGAGCAGCTGTTCACGCGAGGCCTCGACCGTCTTCGGACCGTCGCCGCCTTGCCCGCCCTCGCCTATGGACTGCCGTTGCAGGAACAGGAGCGCAAGGTGCGGCAGATTCCGGCCTGGACCACGCTTCACTACCTGTTCTTCGAGTCGGACGTGTTCACGGGCGGCGTCGTGCTGGTGAACGGTACCGGCCAGATCATCTGGAGCGAGCCGCCGGACATCAGCCGTCTCGACGCCACGTATGCCGCGTGGCCGCGCGTGCAGACGGCCCTCGCGCGCCAGCCCGACGCCGACCATGCGTTCGTCGTCGAGCGCGCGCAGGGCGCGGACGAGGTGCTGGTGGCGGTGGCGCTGTTCGACCAGCAGCAGGAGCGAGTTGGCGTGCTCATCGGCGCGATTCCGGTCTCGAGCGCGACCGTGGCGCAGTCGCTGGCGCGCGGCCTGCCTTCGGTCGGGGGCGAAGCGCATCTCGTCGATGGTCGCGGCGAGGTCGTGGCGTCCACGCGCCCCAGCGCACGAGGTCAGCGTCTTGCCTATTGGCAGCCCTCCGACGAAACGGGCGCGGGTCGCGTCGAGATCCGGCAGCTGCCCGACGATGAACTGCTCACCGCGACGGCGTCCATCCCTGTGGCCGGCTGGCACGTCGTGACCGAGGCGCCGGCTGCGGAAGCGCTGGCCGATGTGCATGAACTGTATGTCGCGTTGTGGGTAAGCCGCATCGTCTTCACCGGAATCATCGTGGGTCTGCTGCTGTTCGTGGTGGTCAGTTTCACTAGGCCCGTCGAGCAGTTGACGGTCGCCGCGGAACGCATTCGGGCTGGCGACCTGGAGAGCGAGTTCACGCTCGATCGCACCGACGAACTCGGCGTGCTGGCCGAGGCGCTGAATGACATGACGTCCAGCCTGCGACACCAGGCGGCCGAGCTCGAACGCACCGGTGTGCTGGCAGAAGCCGCCAGCCGGGCCAAGACCGAGTTTCTGGCCAAGGTCAGTCACGAAATCCGCACGCCGATGAACGGCGTGCTGGGCATGACCGAGCTGCTGCTCGGCACCTCGCTCTCCTCGACACAGCGGCAGTTCGCGACGACCATCCATCGGTCGGCCAACTCGCTGCTGAGCCTCATCAACGACATCCTCGACTTCTCGAAGATCGAAGCCGGAAAGGTCGAGCTCGAGCGCATCGTCTTCACGTTCAACGAGGCCGTGCACGATGTGCTGGCGCCGCTACAGGAACGCGCCGAGAGCAAGGGCCTGTTGCTCACGTCTGAACTGCCCACGGATGAACGGCGTGCCGTCTGGGGCGACGTGGTGCGCCTGCGTCAGGTGCTGGCCAACATCGTCGCCAACGCCATCAAGTTCACCCCGCAGGGGCACGTTACCGTGCGCGTCCTGGTCGTCGAGCAGTCGGACGCGCACTGCCGCGTCCGCTTCGAGGTGCAGGACACCGGCATCGGCATCGCCGCCGCCAATCGCGACCGCATCTTCGAGCCCTTCGTGCAGACGGAAAGTTCGACGACGAGGCTGTACGGTGGCACCGGTCTGGGGCTCGCCATTGCCAGGGAGCTGACCGAGCAGATGCAGGGCACCTGTGGTGTCGAGAGCGAACCGGGCAAGGGGTCGACGTTCTGGGTAGAGTTGCCGTTCGACTGGGCAGCCGGCGAAGGGGCCATCGGGCCTGAAGCCGCTGCACCGGCCGCGCTGATGCCGTTACGTCAGGCGGAGGGGCTCGGGCTTCGTATCCTGCTCGTGGAAGACAACCCGGTGAACACGATGCTGGCGAAGGCCATGCTTCGCAATCTCGGGTGCAAAGTACAGAACGCCGCCAACGGGCTGCTGGCGCTCGAGGTGCTGGACGCAGAGTCGTTCGACGTCGTGCTGATGGACCTGCAGATGCCGGTCATGGGAGGCGAGGATGCGTCTCGTGAAATCCGCCGCCGGGAGGCTGGCCGCACCCGTGTGCCAGTCATAGCCCTGACCGCCAGCGCGCTGCCAGGAGACTTCGAGAACTGTCTGCAGGCGGGGATGGACGACCTGCTCACGAAGCCGTACACCCAGGCCCAGCTTCGTGCCGTCATCGAGCAGTGGGCGCCAGCCCACTGCTCGTAACGCCGCACGAGCCAGACCGGTGGCCGCGTCAGTCGAACGCGAGCGTGGCCAGTTTCTGCGCGGGCGAGTGCTCCGGCCCTTCCACGATCAACTGGCCACAGGCCGCGCGGATGTCCCGTCCACGGCTCTTCCGCACCGACACCGTGACATCCTGCTCCGCCAGGACCCTGGCAAAGCGGTCCACGACGTCGTCCGCCGGCCGCTCGAAGGGGATGCCGGCCGCCGCGTTCAGCGGAATGAGGTTCACCTTTGCTTTCACGCCGGCCAGCAGTCTGGCGAGCTTGCGGGCGTCGTCGGCGGAGTCGTTGACGCCCGCAAGCATCACGTACTCAAACGTGATGCGGCTGCGTCTGCGGACGGGGAACTGCTTGCAGGCCGCAATGATGTCGGCCACGCCATATTTCCGGTTGATCGGCACGAGTTCGCCGCGCTGTGCATCGGTCGGCGCGTGCAGGGAGATGGCGAGATTCGGCATCAACTCTTCACGTCCCAGTTTCTCGAGCGCCGGCAGCAGGCCGACCGTGGAGAGCGTGACCCGGCGCGGCGGCAGGTGGAAGCCGTGCGTATCGCACAGGATGCTCATCGCCTTCATCACCGCGTCGTAGTTGTGCAGGGGCTCTCCCATGCCCATCAGCACGATGTTGAAGGCTTTGTCGCGCAGCTCGAGGGCACCGGCCAGCACGCGCACCTGCCCCGCAATCTCGCCCGCTGTCAGGTTGCGCACCAGCCCCATCTTGCCCGTGAGACAGAACGCGCAGGCCATCGCGCACCCCACTTGGGTGGAGATGCAGAAGGTCATGGCCGGCGTGTCAGGAATGAAGACCGACTCGATGTGCTTCCCGTCGGCGAGCTTGAGGAGAAACTTTTCGGTCCCGTCCGACGAGCGCTCGTGCGATGCGACCTGCGGCGTGGCAATCGTGAAGTCGGCGAGGAGTGCCGCCCTCAGATCGCGTGGGAGGTCGGTCATCGCCTCGATGTCCGTGACCCCGCGTTTGTAGATCCAGGCAAACACTTGCCGGGCCCGGAAGCGTTCGACACTGCGGGCGGCGAAGGCCGACTCGAGGTCGGCCAGATCGAGTTCGGCTAGATTGGAGGGCGAGGACACGGTATCTCCCACGTTCTGAACTACTTCCGAGACTGCGGTGATCTTACTCCGGCTGTCCAGTTCAGTCACCGGTAGCGGTGCTGCCCTTGCCCGAAGCGCCGGGGGCGTGTTATATTTTGGTCCTAGACAGTAATTCCTTTGTTGTCAATGCTTTGCGGTGCGTTCTTCGGTTCGCGCCTGGCGCCGTCAACCCGTTCCGCAGTGAGTCATCCACGTGTCCAATTCACCGATCGTCCGCGACGCACTCGATAACGGCCTCCGGATTCTGACCGAGCCGATGAATCAGGTTCGGTCGATCAGCATTGGTGTCTGGCTGACCCGCGGTTCGAGGCACGAGACCGCCGAACGTGGCGGCATTGCCCACTTCGTGGAGCACATGCTGTTCAAGGGGACTGGGACCCGTTCCGCCGAGGACATCGCCCAGCAGATCGACTCGATTGGCGGCCAGCTCGACGCCTTCACCGCCAAGGAGTACGCCAGCTACTACATCAAGGTGCTCGACGAGCATCTGCCGCTGGCGCTCGACGTGCTCTCCGACATCGTCCTCAACCCGGCCTTCAATCCCGAGGATATTGAGCGGGAGAAGAAGGTGGTCGTCGAGGAGATCAAGATGGTGGAAGACACGCCAGACGATCTGGTCCACGAGCTCTTCACGCAGGGGTTCTGGGAAGGCCACCCGCTCGGCCGGCCGATTCTCGGCACTCGCGAGACGGTGGAGTCGTTCACCGCCGATTCGCTGCGGTCGTACTTCCGCGACGCCTATACGCCACAGAATCTGATTATTTCGGCGGTTGGCAACCTCCAGCATGACCACGTCCGGAAGCTGGTCGAGGAGCGGTTCGGGCACCTCAAGCCGGTCACGGCGAAAGTGCACGAGGAGGCTCCGCAGGTCGTCCCGAAGGTGCTGATTCGCAATAAGGAACTCGAGCAGAGCCACGTCTGCCTCGGGACCAACAGCTACGCGCAGGACCACGCCGACCGCTACGCGAGCTACGTCCTCAACACGCTGCTCGGCGGTTCGATGAGTTCGCGGTTGTTCCAGAACGTGCGGGAGAAGCGCGGCCTGGCCTATGCGGTTTTCTCCGGGCTGAGCGCCTACCGGGACGCCGGCTCGTTCACGGTCTACGCGGGCTGTTCGAACGAGGCTGTCGGTGAAGTCATCGACTTGGTGGTCGAGGAACTGCGGACCGTGAAGAGTGCCCCTGTTCCTGCGGCCGAGCTCCAGCGCGCCAAGGACCACCTGAAGGGCAGTCTTATGCTGAGCCTCGAGAATACGGCCAGCCGGATGTCGCACGTGGCCCGCCAGGAGATCTACTTCGAGCGCCAGGTCGGCCTGGACGAGACGCTCGAGGGGGTCGAGAAGGTGACGCCCGAGGACGTGCAGCGGGTCGCCGCCGACCTATTTGCAGCTGATGCGCTCTCGGCGACGGTGCTGGGGAATGTGAACGGTTTGCAGGTTCCACGCGAGCGTCTCGATTTACAATAGAGGCCTATTCCACACACACGACATCGGGAGTTCTGGAGGATCGGGCTGGCCGGTGCCCATCGCGGGTTCCGAAGGACGTTGGCTGGTTTGTCCCTCGATGTCATGGGTGTCTTCCGCGGCAGGGCCTTCGCGTGATCCAGCGCTACACACACCCCGACATGGGCCGGATCTGGAGCGACCAGCGTCGATACGAGACGTGGTTGCTGGTTGAATCCGCCGCCGCCGATGCCATGGCCGCCGCCGGCATCGTTCCCGCTCAGGCCGCCCGCGACATTCGCGAGCGCGGCGCCTTCGACATCGCGCGCATCGAGGAGATCGAGCAGGTCACCCAGCACGACGTGATCGCCTTTACCACGGCCGTGGCCGAGAAGGTGGGCGAGTCGGCACGCTGGATGCACTTCGGCATGACCTCATCGGACGTCATCGATACCGCGCAGGCGCTGCAGATGCGCGAGGCGTGCGATGTGATCCTCAAGGGGCTCGCGGGCCTGGCCGAGGCTATCCGCGAGCGCGCCTTCGAGCACAAGCTGACGCCGATGATCGGCCGCACGCACGGCGTGCATGCCGAGCCGATGACGCTCGGTCTGAAGCTCGCGCTCTGGTACGCCGAGGTCAGCCGCAATGTCGAGCGCATGCAGCGGGCGCGTAGCGTGGTGTCTGTGGGCAAGCTGTCCGGCGCCGTCGGCACGTTCGCCCACCTGCCGCCGTCCATCGAGGCGGCGGTCTGCGCACAACTCGGGCTGGAACCGGCGCCGGTGGCATCGCAGGTCGTGCAGCGCGACCGGCACGCCGAGTTGCTGTCGGCCCTCGCCATCACGGCCGCGGCGCTCGAGAAGTTCGCGCTGGAGATCCGCGGACTGCAGAAGACCGAAATTGGCGAAATCGAGGAACCGTTCGCCAAGGGGCAAAAGGGTTCGTCGGCCATGCCGCACAAGCGCAACCCGATCGGGTGCGAACAGATCGTCGGCATGGCCCGGCTGGTCCGGGCGAATTGCCACGCCGGATTCGAGAACATCGCGCTGTGGCACGAGCGCGACATCTCGCACTCCTCCGTCGAACGGGTCATCCTCCCGGACAGTTTCATTGCCGTCGACCACATGCTCCGCCGGATGACGCGCATCGTTCGCGGCATGGTGGTCTATCCCGAGCGGATGCTCGAGAACCTCGGACGCTCGCGGGGCGTGGTGTTCTCTGGCACGGTGCTGCTTGAGCTGGCGATGAAGGGCATCTCGCGGGAGCAGGCCTACGAATGGGTGCAGCGCAACGCGATGCGTTCCTTCCATGAGCAGGCCGATTTCAAGCAGTTGCTGCTCGCCGACCCGGATGTCACCGCGGTGCTCCCGAAGGCGGAACTCGAACGGGCGTTCGACCTGCACGAGCAGTTCAAGCACGTCGACCACATCTTCGACCGCGTATTCGGGCCAGTCCCGAGCGGCGCGTCGTCTGCGGACTCTGCGGTAACAACGGCCTGAGTCGAACGCTCGGCAGCGCATGCGTTGGCCGGGCTGTCCGGTCAACGCCAGGAATCGCAGCTTCGTCGGAAAAGGTGTCAATGCTGGATAAGTTCAAGGATGAGTGCGGCGTCTTCGGGATCTTCGGACACCGCGAGTCCGCGAACATGACCTATCTCGGTCTGTACGCGCTGCAGCACCGCGGTCAGGAAAGCGCCGGCATCGCGGTCTCCGATGGCGGCGTCGTGCGTGTGACGAAGCAGATGGGCTACGTCGCCGATATCTTCGACGGCCAGACGCTGTCGCAGTTGCCTGGGCATGCGGCCATCGGACACGTCCGCTACTCGACGGCGGGAGAAAGCCGGCTGGCGAATGCCCAGCCATTCCTCATCGACTGTGCGCACGGGCAGTTCAGCATCTGCCACAACGGCAACCTCACCAACGCCGACTCGCTGCGTAACGACCTGGTCAGCCAGGGTTCGATCTTCCAGTCGGGCAGCGATACCGAGGTCGTCCTGCATCTCTATGCCCGCTCCAAGGGGAAGAGCGTCGAAGATGCTGTCATCGATTCGGTGACGCAGTTGCAGGGCGCCTTCTCGTTCCTGATGCTGACCTCCGACCGGATGATCGCGGTGCGCGATCCCCACGGGTTCCGGCCGCTGGCGCTCGGTCGACTGGGCGAGGCCTTTGTCGTCTGCTCGGAGACCTGCGCCCTCGATCTGATCGGTGCGACCTACGTGCGCGATGTGGAGCCAGGCGAGCTACTGATCATCAGCGCCGGCGGCGTGAAGTCGCTGAAGCCGTTCGGCCCGGCGCCGCTCGCACACTGCGTCTTCGAGCACGTCTATTTCTCGCGCCCCGACAGCTACGTCTTCGGCAAGAGCGTCAACGAGGTGCGGACGAACCTCGGTCGTGTTCTGGCACGTGAGCAGCGCGTCGATGCCGACGTCGTCGTGCCCGTTCCGGACTCGGGGGTCTGCGCGGCGATGGGCTTCGCCGACGAAGCCAACATCCCGCTCCGCATGGGGCTTATCCGGAATCACTACGTCGGGCGCACCTTCATCCAGCCGCAGTCGTCCATCCGCCATTTCGCCGTGAAGGTGAAGCTCAATCCGGTTCGCAGTATTCTCGCTGGCCAGCGCGTCATCCTCGTCGACGACTCGCTCGTGCGCGGGACCACGAGCCGGAAGATCGTGCGCATGGTGCGAGCCGCCGGTGCGAAGGAAGTCCACGTGCGCATCAGTTGTCCTCCCACTATTTCTCCGTGCTTCTACGGCGTCGACACGCCGCGGCGCTCGGAACTGATGGCGGCGACGCACACGCTCGAAGAGATCCGCACCTACCTCGACTGCGACAGCGTCGCCTATCTCAGCCTCGACGGGTTGATGCATGCGGTCGGCGAAGGCAGCGACCACTACTGCAGCTCCTGCTACACGGGGCAGTATCCCATCGCGTTCCCGCGCGATGAGCACAGCTACCTCCAGCTGGCACTGAAGCTGGACAAGGCGACCGTCACGAATTGACATGGGTCCAGTGGCAGGGCGCCTGATGTCCGTCGGCGGATGGGTGAGGTTGGCGCTCGTCTGTCTTGCGTTCGCCATCGGCGCTTCGCCGGTGTCTGCGCAGGAGCCGGCCGCTCCCCAGGCGGTGGCTGCCCCCCGGCTGCAGGAGGCCATCGACAGGCTCGGCTCGCTCGACTACGCGACGCGTACCGAGGCTTCGAAGCTGATTCGGCGAACCACGCCGGCTCAGGCGGTGCCGGCCCTGCTGAACGCTGTCGCGCAACACGCGGACGGCTACGTTCGCTTCCGCGGCCTCGTGCTGCTGACCGGCTTCAACGACCCGCGGACCCGTGACGCGATGCGCGAATCGCTGTCCAGTCCGAACGACCGGCTCCGCACGGTCGCCTACAGCTACTTCGAGCACAACCCGGATCCGTCGCTCGTGCCGCTCTTTCTGTCGGCGCTTGACCGGGAGCAGGCGGAGTTCGTCCGGCCGGCCCTCGTGCGAACGCTGGCTGCGCACGGCTCAGACCCGAGTGTCCAGCCGGTGTTGACGCGCGAGTCTGGCCGGGGTGAGGACTTCTTCCGAGGAGCGGTCATCGAGGCGCTCGGCGATTACCATGCGCGCTACGCCTTCGACGCGATCAACGCCATCGCCGGCCTCGACGGCCCGCTCCTGGACGATGCCGCGCTGGCGCTCGGCAAGATTGGCGACCGGCGGGCGCTCGAGACGCTGGCCAGCCTGCAACGGAGCGCGCCGCGAACGGCGCAGCCGTTCGTCGCCGCCGGCATCTGCCTGCTGGGCACCAACTGCGGTTCGCACGAGCGCTTTCTCGTCCAGACCCTGCGTTTCGCTGACCAGAACATCGGCTTTCAGGAACTGCTGCGTGGTGCCGCATCCGGTCTGGGCGCGCTCGCCATCAGCGGGCGCGAGTCGGCTGTGCAGGCGCTGTTCGAGGCCGGCATTCCGTCGCGGGACCCGGCACGTGCGCCGATGTCCCTCGCGCTCGCGACGATTGCGCTGCGCAATACGCCGCTGATGCTCGCCTTCCTGAAGGGCGCTCCGGCTCGTGTCGACGGGATCGCGCTGATGGCGGAAGGCTTCGACATGCTCGAAGAGGATCTGGACAAGGAACGCTTCTTCGCGCTGGTACGGCGGACATATTGGGACTCGCCGGCAGGGTCCGCTGACCGGCAATTAATGCAGACTCTTATCGGAAAACTGGACTTCTGATGGATTACCGGCAGTCCGGCGTCGACATCGACGCTGGCAACGAGACAGTCAGGCGAATCAAGTCACTCGCCCGTGGGACCTACACGCCCGGCGTGCTTTCGGAGATCGGCTCGTTCGGCGGGCTGTTCAGCCTCGGCGCGGCGGGCCTTCAGGACCCCGTCCTGGTATCGAGCGCCGATGGCGTCGGCACGAAGTTGAAGGTGGCGTTCATGACCGGCCGCCACAACAGCATTGGCGCCGACCTGGTGAACCACTGCATCAACGACATCCTCGTGCAGGGCGCCACGCCATTGTTCTTCCTCGACTACCTGGCCACCGGTCGCCTGTCGCCGGACGTGGCCGAGCAGATCGTCACCGGTGTGGCTCGTGCCTGCCGGGAGAACGGGTGTGCGCTGATTGGCGGGGAGACCGCCGAGATGCCCGGGTTCTATGCTGACGGCGAGTACGACATCGCCGGCTTCATCGTCGGCGCCGTGGACCGTGCGAGGTTGATCGATGGGAAGACCATCTGTCCCGGCGATGCGCTGATCGGCCTGCCGTCATCCGGCCTTCACACGAACGGCTATTCGCTCGCCCGCAAGGTGTTGTTCGAACTCTGCGGGTTTCAGGCGGACACTTACGTGCCCGAGCTGCAGGGCACGGTTGGCGACGTGCTGCTCGCGACCCATCGCTCGTACCTGACGCCGGTCCGGCCGCTGCTTCAGGCCGGTCTCGTTAAGGGCATGGCCCACATCACCGGTGGCGGCATCACCGAGAACCTCCCACGCATCCTGCCCGACGGGTGCGAAGCCGAGATCCGCCGCGGCGCCTGGCCGGTTCCGCCGCTGTTCACCTTTATCGCCGACCGTGGTGGCATTGCCGACGACGAGATGCTGCGCGCCTTCAACATGGGCGTTGGCCTGATCGTGGTGTGCGACGCCGGCTCGTGCGCGCGCGTGCTTGAGTTGTTGCAGCAGGCCGGCGAAACGGGGGCGTGCGAAGTCGGGCGCGTCGTCCAGGGGGCGCCGGGCGTCCGCTACCTGCCATGAGCCACCGTCTCGGCGTCCTCATTTCCGGCCGCGGCTCGAACCTGCAGTCGATCGTCGACGCGATTCTGCGCGGCGAACTCCAGGCCGAGATCGCGGTGGTGATCTCGAATCGCCAGGAAGCGGCGGGCCTGATGCGCGCCAGGGAGGCCCGACTCGAGACCGTCTGCGTACTCCAGAAGGATTACGCGAGCCGCGAACTGTACGATGCCGCCGTCGTGGGGGTCCTCCAGGCGCACGGCGTCGATCTGGTCTGTCTGGCCGGATTCATGCGACTGATCGGCGAGCCGCTATTGGAGGCCTTTCCGAACCGGGTGCTGAATATCCACCCGTCCTTGCTGCCGGCGTTTCCAGGGCTGGATGCGCAGAGGCAGGCGCTGGAGCACGGCGTTCGAGTTGCCGGCGCCACCGTACATCTCGTTGATGCGGAACTGGACGGCGGCGCGATCGTGCTGCAGGGGGCGGTGCCCGTCCTTGACGCGGACACCGTCGAGAGCCTGTCCGCGCGGATTCTGGTGGAAGAGCACCGTCTCTATCCGCGTGCGATTGCGCGGGTGCTCGACGGGAAGTGGCGGCTGGTGGGACGGCGTTTCGTCGTTGACGCCGCCGCAGCCAGCGCCTGAGACGCGAGCCAGTCGCGCTTACGCGCCGATCCCGTCAGGCCTCAACGTCAGCACGGCCACCTCTGGTGGGCAATTGATGCGCACGGGCACGTAGACCGTTCCTACCCCGCGGCTGACAAACAGGGACGTTCCGTTCTGATTCGCGAGTCCAGACACGACGGGGAACTTGCGGGCAGCCACCGCGCCAAGGCCGGGCAGAACGACCTGGCCCCCGTGGGTATGCCCCGATAGCACCAACGGCACGCGGAGCGTGGCAGCTTCGGTCAATCGGCGAGGGTCATGCGCCAGCAGCAGGGTGGTTCCAGTGGTGCCGCCGAGGATCGACGCGATCTCCGCAGCTTTGCGCGTCCAGAACCGCAGTCCGGCGAGCTGTAGCAACTCGCCCCGAATCGCCAGTGTCGTGCGTGCGTCGCGCAGGACGACGATCCGCTGCGCGGTGAGCGCCGATGTCGTTTCCCGCTCGTCGTCGTGGTTGCCGAGGATGGCGAAGACCCCGTGCGGTGCCGAGAGCACTCCGAGTGCCTCCGCCACTGAGCCGACGTAGGCGGGGTCACCCCAGGTGACGTAGTCGCCTCCGAGCACGATGAGATCCGGTTTGGATAGCATGAGCTGCTGTGCGGCAAAAACGACGTCCTCGTCGGAGACCCAGCGGCTGCGGTGGACATCCGTGAGCAGTCCGACGCGAAGTCCTGAAAGTGCGGGCGCCAGCCCGGCGACGGGGATGTCCTGCTCGATTACGGTCAGGTGATGACGCTCGTAGAGGTAGCCGTAACCGGTGGCGCCAGCGGCGAGTCCAGCTCCGACAGCGAGCATTCCCTTCAGTGCGTCTCGTCTGGTGATTGCCACTCGTTGATATAGTAAATCGCGAAACCATGGCGAATCTCTTCGAAGAACTGACTTGGCGTGAGCTTGTCTACGATGTAACCGAGGGGCTGTCCGAACTGCTCGGATCGCAATCGATTACGGCGTATGCCGGCTTCGATCCCACCGCGGATAGCCTGCATGTGGGCCACCTGCTGCCGTTGATGGGCCTCGCCCGGTTGCAGCGCTTCGGCCACACGCCGATCGCGATTATCGGTGGCGGCACCGGGATGATCGGAGACCCGAGCGGGAAGTCCCAGGAGCGCAACCTGCTGTCGGCTGCGCAGATCGACGCCAATGTGTCGGCCATTCGCACGCAGCTCGAGCGCTTTCTCGACTTCGAGCGACCCGGGAATGCGGCGCGGATCGTCAACAACGCAGACTGGCTCGGCACGGTCGACCTCCTCACGTTCCTGCGGGATGCCGGAAAGCATTTCACCGTGAATTACATGCTCCAGAAGGAGTCGGTGAACAGGCGTCTCGAGAGCGAGGAAGGCATCTCCTTCACTGAGTTCAGCTACCTGCTGCTCCAGGCATACGACTTCCTGCAGCTCTTCGATCGCTACGGCTGCACCGTGCAGCTCGGCGGCAGCGACCAGTGGGGCAACATCACCGCGGGAATTGATCTGATTCGCAAGCTTCGGGCAAAGAAGAGTCATGGGCTGGTGATGCCGCTGGTGACCACTGCCTCTGGCGTGAAGTTCGGCAAGACCGAGAAGGGCGCGGTGTGGCTCGATCCGCGGCGTACGTCCCCGTTCGCCTTCTTCCAGTTCTGGCTGAATACTGACGATCGGGATGTCCTCCGCTACCTTCGCTCGTTCACCTTCCTTGAGAGCGATCGCATAGCCGAGCTGTCGGCCTCTGTGGCGGCGAATCCCGAGCGGCGCGAGGCGCAGCGAGTGCTGGCCCGCGAGGTCACCGCGCTGGTGCACGGAGCCGAGCAGGTGGCACGGGCAGAGCATGCGTCACAGCTGTTGTTCGGGGAAGACATCACGCAGCTGTCGGCAGATGACGTGCTGGCGGTCTTCGCAGATGTGCCGTCGACGGAGATGCCGGAGGCGCAGTTCGCCGGGGAGGGGCTCGCTATCGTCGAGTTGCTCCTCGCCGCGCACGTTGTGCCGTCGAAGAGTGAGGCGCGGCGGATGGTCCAGGCCGGCGGCGTGTATGTGAACAACCGCCGAATTGCTGACCTTCAGGCCCGGTTTACCACGGCCTCAGCTATCGATGGCCGCGTGATGGTGCTCCGTAAGGGGGCTCGTCAGAACCACGTCGTGAGAATAGTTTCCGCTCGGTAGAAAGAAATCTCGATCGGAGGGGTTGACGGCGCGGTTTTTGTACGTCAGACTCTCTAAACATTCGGCGTGAGACAGCTGCTGCAGGGCAGCAGATAGTTTGCTGGCAAGCCCGCAGCGAACTTCGTCCCGAGGAGAAAACTGCCATGTTAGTTCAGGCGGGATATCCAAGCGCTCGAAAGTCTGCGTCACACGCAGCAGCCCTGAGCCAAACTGCTTCCGCGAAGAAATCTTTCAAGGAAACACAGGATGGCGTTGACAAGAGAGCGACCCGATAGTAAT